>JAFGNI010000688.1 GCA_016927095.1 Anaerolineae bacterium
AAAGAGACCGGCGAAGGGCGACGCCGGGCGATCGACCACGTCCAGAGGCTGGAGCCCGTACTGCCCCCATTTCTCCGGATCCGTTACCACTGCCCTAGAGAGAATTGGCGCGAGATGCCCGGTTAGGTCCTCCTTGAGTTCTTCCGGCAGGCCAGGTGTCTCGGCGAAGCGCACGTAGCAGAGCAGATCGTGCATCTCAACGACGCTCCCGTCGCCCCTCAAATGTTGGAGCAGGGCGTCGGTCACCTCCTCGCGAAGGCTATCGGGCACCAGATCCCTGTACTGATGGAGGTAGCCGCCGATCTCAGCGCGGGGATTTGCCAGGAACCCCTGCCACGCATCGGCGATATCCTCGCTGTAGGCCCACCAAGGCGCGTGGGCTGCGTCGTCCACGTTGGGCGGGATGATGGGCCACACGCCCCGGTCTGCATCATAGGTCGCCACCAGATAGGCCATCGCTCCCTTGACCAGCGGGTGCCCGCTCGTGGCGCCGTATGCGCGCAGCACCTGGAGGCCGACGGTCGTGGCCAAGACTGAAGAATCGGGAAGCCATAGGTCAGACTCCAGCCCGTGGCCGAACCCGCCATCGGCATTTTGGAAGACCGCCAACGCCTCCCAGATCGCAGCCACCGGCCCATCCTCGAACTCGTGGGCGAAGATGGCCTGTTCTAGAGGGCGGGCGTGCCCCCTAACGAAATCCCCCGCCCGAGCGAATGCCTCAGTGCTCATTGTCTCCATGATCCTCTCCTTACAGATGTTGGCCCTCAAGCCTCACGGTACTTGAGCGCGAGATAGGCATATAGCGTCGCCCACTGATTGGGCCTCCCCTTGGGGCCCGGCGTGAGGAACACAGATGAATGTCAATCCGATCCCGACAGACGTAGGCGCTCTCGTCGCAAGCGCCCTAAGACCTCGATGACGGCCTCCTTGTCCACCACCACAGCCTCGATCTCCGGCGAGGTCGCGCGATAGACGCAGTCGGAGGCCGTGGCCAGAATGCCGCGGAGGATTGCACCGCGATCCAGATACTCGGACAACAACGCTGACTGACCCGCCACATCAAAGTAGCGGCGCAGCTGGGCCTCGTGGTCAGCGGTGAGCGCGCCACGTTTGAGTTCGACAAGGAACACGGTGTTGCTCTTAGGCTTGTGGAAGATGAGGTCGACCACGTGCCGTTCGCCCCCAAGCGTTATGATCACGTGCTGCCGTGCGAGGAGGTCCACATCACCCTCGAAGAGGAGTCCGGGCTGGGCCTCAAGGGCATCTTCCAGATTCCGCTCGGTGTCCACGGCCCGGTACTCGGCGTGGAGCACCTTGTGGATCTCCGCCGCCCGGGCCCTGCCGATGCCCTGGACGTGGCGCAGCTCTGCCTCCGTTGCGGCGAGTATGCGGCTGACGCTGCCGAAGTGCTGTAGCAGATCACGGGCGGTGACCCGACCGCAGCCCGGCAGCATCTCCACGACGCGGCGCTGGAGATCCGGCAGATCCAGTGCCTTGCGCTTGGGCACCAGGGAGATCTCGGGCACACCGGCCTGAGCGTGGCGCGCCATCATCGCCAAGAGCGCTGCGGTCTCAGCCTCGTCGGTCGTCGACAACACGCTGAGCCCGTACTCCAGCACCATCGCCGACAGCGCGCCGCGGATCGCGTGACGGCTGAAGCCGGTACGGTCATAGTCGAAGTCACCTTCGACGATCAGGACCGCCGTCTCGAAGTGTTCGCGCAGGTAAATGGCCGACAGAAAGAGGGACTTGTCCTGAATACCCAGCAGGAAGGTCGTCCACGTCCGGCGTTCCACCGCCAGCTGTGGGCCCAGAAGGTAACGATCGACGGCGCCGTCCTCTTCGTCATCGATGGAGCGAACTTCGATGCCCAGATCAGCAAGCGCCGTGGCAAGCGCCCCGTCCGGCTTGGTCGTCCGGACCGTCAACACAGGGGTATCAGCAGCCATCGGGCCTCCCCAGGAGATACTTGTGTGCTAGCCTTGATAATAGCACACAAGTTCTAGTCTTACAAGTCGCGCCGGCTGAAGCCCCAGAGGGCCAAGCCGAGGGCCAGCATCGCATAGGCGATCGCATACACGATCATCAGGGGGCTTGGCACCGAACTGCCGGAGGTGAAGGGGGAGAATCCGATCACGTCCACGACGGGAGAGCGCATCTCAAAGGCCGCCCGCTTCCACAAAGCTTCGCCGGGCATCAGTAAGCTGGAGACAATGCCCACGTTGACCGCCGTCGTGCTGTGCAAAAGCGAGCCGATCTGCTCTAACCATCCACCCAGGAAGGCGATCCCGTAGGCCGCGAAGGCGACGACGCCGTTCGCCAGCGTGGAGAGGTAAACGCCGCCCAGCAAGCTCAGATTCAGAAGCACCATCCCGTTAAGCCAGATCAGCGAGAGGCCTCGGAGCATATGCGGCGCCACGTAGCCGGTCAGCGTCCGGCTCAGCGTGGTGACACCGCCCGCCATCAACACGAGGTAGAGCGTCATCATCACGACAAAGCCGAGCCACTTACCCAGGAGAATCTCCCACCGACGCACCGGCTTCGCCGCTATCGCGTGAACGGTCCCCGAGGCGATCTCGCCCGCGACCGTGTCGACGGAGGTCAGGACGGTCATCACGGCGAAGAGAAAGTTGACCACGTAAAGCCCTGCCAGCAGCAGGAAGTTGAAGATCGGGTTACTGATCAGCGGGTTTCGTAACTCGCCGCTCCGCGCAAAATCCTGGTGGGTGAAGTACAAGCCCGTGCCATAGAGCGCGAGAAAGACCAGGCCCAAGAGCAGCGCCGCCAACAGGATCTTGCGCCGGGCGGCTTCCCGGAAGGTGAGACGCGCGATCACGAAGGTCGGTGCCATCACGCCCCCTCCTGGGAATCGGTCCCGACGATCTGAATGAAGAGGTCCTCCAGCGAGACCCGCTGGGGCGCCAGCGCGTAGAGATCCAGATCGTAGCGCAACAGATAGCGCGCGATATCGGGAAGGTCGGCCTCGCTTCTCACCGACAATGTGATGCGGTCGCCCTCCACGCGCACGTTGTCGCCCCACCTCTGCAGGCCCCCGACAACGCCATCGGGAATCCCCGCATCCGCAGCGTGGGCGTCCATGCCGCGTCGCCGGACGCGGATCTGCACGACGAGGCCGCCGTCCACCAGTGCGTCCAGCGCGCTGGTGTAGACGACCTCTCCCTTGCGGATAAAGGCGACACGGTCACAGGTGACCTCGACCTCACTGAGCAGATGGGAGTTCAGGAAGACGGTGGTGCCCTTGCCCCGCAGGTCGCGGATGATATCGCGGACCAGTCGCCGCCCCATCGGATCGAGGCCTGAGGTGGGCTCATCGAGTAAGACCAGCTCCGGGTCGTTCAGCAGGGCCTGGGCCAGCCCGATGCGCTGGAGCATGCCTTTGGAGAAGGTGCGCAGCTTCTTGCCGGCGTGGGCGGAGAGCGCGACGAGATCGAGCAGCTCCGGGATGCGTTGCCGGCTGATCGGGCGCGGCAGATGGTAGAGATCGGCCTGGAGCGTCAGAAACTCGATCGCGGTGAGCCACTCGTGAAAGCGGAAATGCTCCGGAAGAAAGCCCACTTTGGCGCGTCCCGCCGGATCGCCGAGCGTGTGGCCGAGAATCTCGCCCTGGCCCGCCGTCGGTCTGACCAGGCCCAAGAACATCTTGAGCGCCGTCGTCTTCCCGGCACCGTTGGGGCCCAAGAAGCCAAAGACCTCGCCCCGCCCGACCCTCAAAGTCAGGTCAGAGACGGCTATCGTCTGATCCGGGCGCCTCGGGCTGCCGAAGACCTTGCACAAATGCTGCACATCGATCGCGTATGAACCTGCACTCTCCATAGCGAACTCCATTGTACACGAGACTACCCCAGGGCAGAACCCTGGGGTAGCGTGTGATTGTAGGGTGGGCTAGCCGGCGCCGTCCATACTCACTGCAGCGAGTTGGCGACCTGTAGCGCTTCCATCGTCGGGCCGGCCCCGGTCAAGGCATAGACGATCCCCTCGTTGACCCACATCAGCAGATACTCATCGGAGGGCAGACGGTTGTGCGTCGGGCGCACCAACACACCGGTGACGCCGTCCACCGTCAGCTCCTCATAGGCGACCTCGCTCCGCGGCAGGGGTATGACCAGGGTGGCGGTCCAGTCGACCTGCCGGCTGAACCCCGCCGCCTCCTCCGGGCTCATGCCCAACAGCTGCAGGTAGGCCTGGCCCAACTTATCGACCTCCAACCCATCAGGAGCCGAAACCGCCGGGCTCAGCATCTGCATCAGGACGGTGCAGTCACCATCCGAGTCGCCGGGCCGTTCGGCACCGCTCCCCATCTCCGGATCGCGCTCGCAATCGCCATAGGCGGCGACGGCAGAGGGCGCGAGGCTGACGCCGACTTCTGCACCGTCCAAGCTGTCGGGCAAGGTCACGTCGGCGTAGCCCAACTCGTCGAGCAGGGCGCGGATCCTGGACAGATCGACGTTGACGGCGATCTCGGCGCCGGGCTGCAGCGTGTAGTGGGGTTCGCCGGACAGCGCGGCGGGGAGGCGGACCCGGAAGGCCGACAGCGAGCGCAGCGTCGTCTCATCCACCGCCTGCGGCTCGCCCGCCACGGCGATGCTGACCTGCTCATCCATCAGCTTCTCCAGCGACCGCATCGCGACATCGGGCCCTTCCTCACCAAAAAGCGCCGCCGGGCTGAACTCCACGACCTCGATCCGCTGCACGCGGAATAGCCCCAGGAACCGACCCGCCAGCGCGCGCACCGGCGACAGGGCCAAACTACCCACCAGAACCAACACGACGGCGATAGCCACCCAACCCGGGCTGACACGCCGTGATGCCCTTCCTGTTTGCCAAGGCATCTTTGCCTCCTTGTATCTGGATTCCTCATAGGCAGCCAACCGCAGACGGGCGAGAGCCGGGGAGATCGGCCGTTGCTCGTCGCGCTGTACCGCCATCACGGGTTCGATCGCGGATGCCGATGCGTCGACACGCGCATCGTCGTCCGAGACCGTGCCGAGGATCTGCAAGCGTGAGCTGACGAATCGTCGACGCGTGGCGAGGACAGCCGCCGTCCCGGCGCAGCGCCGGCAGCGGCCCAGGTGCTGCGCGACGCGCTCGCGGTCTGCCGGCGACAACGCCGCGTCGACATACGCCTGTAACGTCTCGCTGCGCAGATGCTTGTCACGGATCTGTGCCATCGCTATCCTCCAACGCGCGGTAGCGCCGCTCGAATTCCTTCTGGGCTCTCGCGAGAAGCTTGCCGATCGAGCCTGGTGTTAGGTTCAGAGCCTCGGCAAGCTCCGCATACGATAGCCCCAGATATCTGAGATAGAGCAGCTGTGCTGCTCGCGGCCGCATCAGCGCCAGAACCCATCGAACGCGTGCCTGCTCTTGGCGTCGCTCCAGCTCGACATCGGGGCTGACGGGCATCTCTCGCTGTAGTTGGAGCTGCCCTGCGGCCTCTTCATACCGCGAACGGCGCTTGCTCGCCCGGAGCGCATTGAGGCCGGCGTGGGTAGCCACCCGGTAGAGCCAAGTCCCGACCACGTCCATATCTTCGGGGGGCTGCTGATGCAGCCGGTAGAAGACGTCGAGCGCGAGGTCCTCAGCCCGGTCCCAGTCGCCGAGCAGATTGTAGAGGGTGCGGCAGACCCGGGACCAATACGCGTCCAGCGTGGCCCTCAGGTCCGACTCCGCCAGACGCGCGTCAGCATCCGTTGAGGTATCTGAAACTGCCCGATTCCATGTCGTCGCCATTCTAGACCTGCGCTTCATGATATAGACACCGCCGGGCGTCAGTTTGTGACAGGGAAAGAGAACAGAAGAAGGAAGTAAGGAGCAAGGAGTAAGCAGTAAACGGCTGTCGATTTGGGCTCCTTACTGTTTAATCCTCTCTCCTTGCTCCTAATGGTCGTCTGTCTGAGGAAGAAGACGGAGCAGCTCGCGCAGAGAGTGTATCTCGTAACGTACCGTGACGTCAGGATCGACGGCGCGCCCGTCAGGGTTGAACCAGCAAGCGTCAATCCCGTACCGATTGGCGCCCCGCATATCCGAGGTCAAGCTATCACCGATCATCAGCACCGAGGACTTGGGCGGGCAACCCATGCGCTCGAAGGCGACGGCGAAGAGGCCGGGATCGGGCTTCGAAACCCCTTCCTCCTCTGAGATGACCACAGCTTCAAAGATGTCTGCGAGCCCGGACTTGGCGAGCCGCGATCTTTGGACGGTCGACAGCCCGTTGGTAATCAGGGCAAGGTGGGCCGAGGTACGGGCCTTCTCCAGGACGAACGCCGCATCGGGGATCAGATCGGTACACTCCCCAAGATGAGCGAGATAGCGATCGCTGAAGGCCTTGACGGGGACCGTCCCGACCGTACCGCCCCGTTGCTCAAGCCAAGCCAGCAATCCGGCAAAGCGATCGAGCTTGATCCGATCGGGCGTAGTCTTGCCCTCCTCAAAGTCGCGCCAGAGCTGACCGTTGATCTTCTGGTAGCGCGACAAAATCTCGTCATCAAAGTCCAACCCGGCATCGGAAAACGTGCGCGAGAGGGCCGCCCGCTCGGCCGCTTCGTAATCGAAGAGCGTCCCATCGGCGTCGAACAGAAGCCAGTCATAGGGCATCAGCGCGTATCTCCTCCTGCATCTCTTCCACCCGCATCGTCATCACCGTCACTAGCCATCGTCCATCGTCGATCGTCCATCATCGATCGTCGGCCCACCAGCCATCGCGCCGATGGAAATGCTCCCACCAAAGGTCCGGAGCTTGACCAACGGCCCCACCCCATCACCGAGTCGCCCGGTCAAGAGGATCGGGGATTGCTGGATTGCCTCGATGGGCAGCGCGCAAGCGATGATGCCGCCGGCCGTACCGGCATCCAGCATCCCGGCGTAATCCGCCGGCAGCTTAACTGCGACGTTGCCGTCGAGGGCCTCAGCTTCTAGGTAGGCTTCCGAGGCGCTGACGAACGCGTGCACAGATCCCCGATCGCTTTGGAGAATGGCGGGGGCCTTCAGATCATCGAAGGTGGCGTGAATGTGCCCATCCGCCGTCTCCAAATCGGCGCCGCCACGGGCAGCCAGGAGTTGGATGTCGCCCTGGTAAGTACGAGCCCGAATGCTTCCCTCGCAGGCCGCCATCGAGATGCCACCACGCGCCGTGCGGGCCCGGATGTGCCCAGAACACGCCTCGACCACAATCTGACCCTGACCGTTCTCAGCCTCGATCGCGCCGTCGACGCCCTTTGCCCGGATCGTACCGGCGGCGGTGTAGAGCGTGGCAGGTCCCATAGTATCCACCAGGTCGACATTGCCGCTGCGCGTCTCCACCTCAACGGCACCTTCAACGCCGGAAACGGTGACGCCCCCGTTGTGGGTGAAGAGATCAACATCGATCATCCAGGGCACCGTGATCTCGAGGCGCACGAAGACCGTGCAACCCAAGGGCGGACGGGGATAGACAGCCTGGACGTAGAAACCATCCCTTATCCGTGTCCGCGACACGAGAACGCGACGGGCGAACTGTCGAGCTGCGCCTTCGGTGGGCGCACGCACGGTCGTGACAGCCCGAACCATGATCTCCTCCTGGTCCGCGCCGCGCACGACAATGCTACCGTTGAGCGAACGGACCTTGAGCAAACTGAGCCCCCCATCGGCGGTCCAGCTCCGCTCCTCGACGTGCTCAGACCACGGGCCGAAGAGCGACATCATCCCCTCGGCGATGGCGTCAAAAACGTCATCTTCAGCGTTCATAGCACGACGGTCAACAGACCTCGTAGATGGTAACCCGCATCCCGTCGGGATCCTCAACGGAAAAGGCGCGGTGGCCCCATGGTTTGTCCTCGAGTTCGGCAACGATGGGAATCCCCTGTTTCCTCAATCGATCGTGCCAAGCATCGACGTCGCGGACCTCCAAACTCAGGTCAACGTTGCTGGGGGCGGAAGTGCGGAAAGGCCGGCCCTTGTAGTCCAGGATCTCAACAGCCATCTGCCCGACGCCCTTGCCTGGGGAGAGCAGGGCACCGGCGTTATCGGGATGCGTCCAACTGCTGATAGACCGCATTTCGAGGACATCCCGATAGAAGGCAAGCATCTTGTCGAAGTTACGCGTGTGACGCACCACACGCACCGCCAACACCTGCATCAGCGCACCTCCCCCGTAGCCATCATCTAGTCAACCGTCGCAGCCGGGATCTGAGGATCGTACGCAGAGAGAATAGCGGCTGTCTGCGCCTGCATATCAGCGACCATCAGGAATCCTCCTTCCCCAACAGACTCAACACGCCCATTGTACCAGGCTTATGGGTCAAGCGCAGGCCAGAGCGTGCGCCAAGTGGCCCGCCGGTTCACCTAGTCGGCGGCGAGGAAGTCGATCAGGATCCTGTTGACCAGCTCGGGTCGTTCGAGGTGCGGCACGTGACCGCATCCCTCGATGGGGTGGAATTGCGCATTGGGTAGGGCTGCCCGGACACGCTCGCTCATCTTAAAGGGGACCGTGCGATCTTCGGTGCCCCAGATCAGTGCTATGGGACGGGGCTGTCGACCGACCCGAGCGTAGGCCGGGGCCATGGTCTGGATCGGACCGTAGCGCAGCGTCGACAGGAGGGATCGTAGAAAGCCCGCATATTGCATCTGCACCCTATACTTGCGGGTGAGATCGGGAAGCAGGGCCGGCATCTGGAAGTCCCGTCTCAAGCCCGAGACGAACACACGTTTGCCGGCGGTCGCCAACAACAGCTCTCCTAGCACAGGCAACCGGAGTACCGACGTTGCGAGCGAGCCGGGCATCGGGAAACCGGCGGGATCGATCAGCGCAAGTCTACGCACTAAGGCAGGGTGCCGGTCGGTGAACCCGACAGCGATCGCGCCCCCCATCGACAGGCCGATGACGTCCACCGGGGTGGGTAGATCCAGCGCCGCTACCAGATCTACCAGCTGCCGGTCGAAGAGGTCGATGTCATACCGCATGCGAGGGCGATCTGAGTAGCCCCTTCCCAAGAGATCGTACCGCAACACGGGGACTCCCACAGCGGCGAGCCCCTCGAACGTGGGGTCCCATATGAAACTCGGCACGGAGAAGCCGTGTATGAGCACAGCCGGTGGCCATGCCACCGCATCGTTCTCTGCACTGGCCAGCTGGTAATGGGTCACGCCATCCGACAGGGTCACGAACCGCCCTGGGGCCGAGAGCCGCGCATCGCTATCGATAGTACGCACATATCCTCCTGACGGATACACTAGGATGGGGCCAACTGCTCCCCCGTAGCTACGCGACCCAATATGGCTTAACGGGCACGCTGAGATACGCCTCCGCGCGCTCAGCCAGCCGGCGCAACACACCAGGGGACACGCGCCGTAGGGATGGGATTGGCACGGGATAGTCCGTGCTGTAGATCTGAACCGCGGCCGGCCGGATCTCAGTCAACCGTTCAAGCCAATACGAGAAGGCTGTATCGGTGACATTGCTGATGTCGCCATCCACGAAGACGCTCTGGACCACCAGATCCGGGACCTCCCGCAGCGCCAGACAGATCCCCTCCAGCGTGATGCCCTCGGCAGGACGGTTGATCTGCTCGAACAGCGCCGGCTCACCGGCATCCAGCTTCAGGATAGGCATATCGATGTATCGCAGTGCCCCACGCACCTCTGGCTCACTCAAGCGAGAGGCGTTGGAGAAGAGCGAGATCCTGGGTCGCTTTGCACCCTCGCGCCGGGCAAACAAAGTATCCCGCAGTCTGTGCACGGCAAAGGCCACCTGAGAGAAGTAGGGATGTAGCGTCGGTTCCCCGTTCCCTGAAAAGGTCAAGCTGTCCAAGTCCGGGTAGTCAAGCAGTGCCTTCTCCACAGCGCGGACGACGGCATGCACACTGGGGAACGCCTCAGCAGCGTCTGAATCTGCCGGCACCGATGTGACCTTCAGATCTGTGGGGCCACAATGACAGTAGATGCAGTCGAAGGAGCAGACCTTGAGGTCAGCGGGCAGCAGGTTGATGCCCAGCGAGAGCCCCAGCCGGCGGGAGCGGATCGGGCCATAGACAATGCCCGGCACCAAGGGCAGCGGTCGCCGGGTTGATGCATACGGTTCGCAGGTACTCAAGGTTCCATCCGTATAGAAGATCCTCGCCAGAGACGACCTTTTGCTCTATGGCGATGCCAGAAGCCGCATCCGTGCCACCAGCACAGGTGGAATCTCACTGAAGTTGCCGCCCCAGGAGAGACCCTCGGGGCCGGATGGATGGTCGGGTGGGAAGCTGGGTTCCTCGAGTGCGTCCATCACAAAGCCTGCATCAAAGCAACACCCCAACAGCATCTGCAAGGGACGATCGAAGTAGATCTGGGCCTTCGGCTGCCCACGGATCGCCAGACCTCGCCTCGGTCGCGAGGTCAGGTAGCGGGAGACCTTCATCGCATAGGTCGTCACCAGGTTCCCGTCGCGGTCCTCCTGCTCGGCTGTATGGATCGTGTAGGAGCTATTAAAGCAAGGGTGGAGCACCGAAAAGACAAACCGTCCTCCAGGTTTCAGTGCGACCGCCAGAGCCTGTAGAAGGGGGCGAATGTCCGCGATGTCGAACAGCGCCATCTGGCAGATCGCGGCGTCGAAGGTCGCTTCTCCCAAAGCAAGCAGGGTGTCTGCATCGGTGGCGTCGAGAACGCGATAAGTGATCTGCTCCGCGTAGGGCTCCTCCTGCGTCCGCGCTTGGGCCAGTTCAATAAGGGACGTCGAGAAATCGAAGGCCACCACCTCCGCGCCCATCGCTGCTAGGCGCCGGGCATAGAGGCCGTTGCCACACGCCGCATCCAGAACCCGCTCGCCCGGCTGCAGATCCAGGAGACGGTGGGTGGCGGGCCAGATCAGCACATTGACGAAGTCATTGCCCTCGCCCATGCGTTCGTCCCAATAGACGGCATTGGCCTCCCAAGCCGCGTGGGTCACCCGGTGTGCAGAAATGAGGTCATCCAGCTCAGACTCAGTTGCAGGCATGCCATCCCTCCTCCCTCATGGCGTACGCATCTTGCCCCCCCGCTGTAGCTCGCGCAGCCACACCCCACCCGCCACCACCCGCCGCGTCCTCCCACCCGTATCCCTACACTCCGTAGTCGCGCACCGCCTCCAAGAACGCTGCGACATTCTCCCACGGAATGTCCGGCTCCCCCAGGTCGTAGGCCGGGCAGAGGATGAGGCCGGCTCGCCCCAGCGACGCGATCCGGAGCTTCACCTCTTCACGGATAGCATCGGGATCGGCAAAGCTGAAGGTCCTCTGGTTGCCCACCGTGCCCCAGAAAGCCAACTTAGCACCATAGCGGCTCCGGATCTTCTCTGCATCCATATGCTCTGCCTGCAGCGGGTTGATGCCGTTCACGCCGATATCAATGAGGTCGGGGATGATGGGCGTGAAGGCACCATCGCTGTGGAAGATAACCCTCAAGTCCCGCTGGATGGCTCGAGCGACCTCAATGATCTGCGCCATGCGCGGCTTGAAGAAACGCTGCCACATCTCCGGGCCAATCATCATCGTCACCGGCGCGCCCACGTCATCGTCGAGGGAGAGCACATCGACACCGGCACGGGCCAGCGCCTCGGCATTCCGGCACGCCAGCTCGGTCAGCCGGTCCAGCAAGAAGTCCGCCCAGTCAGCGCGCTCCACGAGATCCAGCAGGAAGTTCTCGAGCCCCCTCAGCCGCCAGGCAGCCTCGAAGAGCTCACCACCGAGATGGGGAAGGTTGCCGCCCGCCGCCAACCCTTGGCCGTGAAGCGTCGCTACCTGATCGCGCAACCCACCAACGTGATAGGGGGCGCTGACATCGGGGAAAGGGAAAGCCTGAAGATCGGCTAGGGTCTCCGCCTTGGCAAGCGGATTGCGCGCGATGGGCGTCTCTGGACGGTAGGACCAGTGTGCGTAGGTCGCCATCTGTTCGAAGGTGCCGAGCCGCGTGTCATAGGGGAAGGGGCGCGCTGCAGCCTGTAGAGTCTCCTCCTCAGGCGATGGGGGCAGGTGCACGAACTGCACATCGATCAGCGCCTCCCAGTCGTAGCCGGGAGGGGCGAAGCCATCGAGACTGACGTGGTAGAAGTTGAGGGCACAGGGCACGCGATCCGGTGTGCCGCCGTCCAATGCCGTCAGAACGCGCTCGCGACCATCCATAGCGACAGCCTCCCCAGCGTGCTTCCTAAAAGGCGACCCGCGCCTGATGATGTGGCAATCAGGCGCGGGTTCTCCGTCTTGATAGTGGCTCTGCCGGTCTACTGGCGGACCGCTCGCGCGCGATTGTACATGATGAGCAGCAGCACCATCACCACGCCCTGAACCAGGTTGCGTACCGGCTGTGAAAGCGCCAGGACGGTGAGCCCGTTGCTCAGCACGGTCATCAAGAGTGCCCCTGCCATGCTGCCGGCGAAACTGCCGATGCCGCCCTCAAACGCCGTTCCGCCCACGATAACCGCTACGAGCGAACTGAAAGCGTATTCATCGAAGATCTGGCACCGGGCCGTTTTCATGTACGCCGCGCCGATCATGCCCGCGAAGGCGGAAAGCATTGCGGAGAAGACATACATCAGGATGCGAATCCTGTCGACTTTCACACCGGTGAGCTGAGCAGCCGTCGGGTTGTTGCCCGTCAGGTAGAGCTGCTGACCGAAGCGCGAGCGGTTCAGCAGGAAGAAGATCAGCGGCACCAGGACGAGGGCATAGAGCGTCAGCGATGGGATAAAGCCCAAGATCTTCGCGGTGACCGAGTCTGCAAACCGCGGCCCGGCATATCCGCTGAAGGTTCCGGCTGTAAACACGTAAGACATGCGGGTCACCACGTTGCTGATGGCCATCGTCACAATCATCGGTGGAAGCTCGATCTTGACGGCGCAGAAGCCGTTCAGCAGGCCGATGGCAGCCCCCATCGCCATCGCCACGCCGAAGACCAGCAAGAACTTGCCGTCCTGCCCGCCCATAACGTAGGTGGTCAGAATGGCCGCCGATGACATCACCGCGCCGACGGTGAAGTCCAGCCCGCCCCCGATCAGCACCATCGTCTGACCTGCCGACGCGAAGCTGAGCAACAACGACAGGAGCAAGATGGAGCTGAAAGAGTTCAGGTTGAGCGATTTCGGGTTGATGACGACGGTGATCGCAAAGAGCAACAACGAGATAATCACCGCCATACGTGCCGGGCTGCTCTGGATAAAGACTCGCGCTCTCTGACCTACTGTCATCCTGCCGACGCGTCTGTTCAGAACCGCGCTCATTGCTCACCTCCCTTGAACTGCGCCACAAACCCCTGCTTGAGCGCCTCGCGCTGCTCCTTGGCTGTCACGATCGTCATCAACAACCCCAGAAAGATAATGACATCTGAGACGAGGTTCTGCCAGTAGGAGGTCACCGTCACGCCAGGAATCAGCCGGAAGAGCAAGTCAAAGAAATAGTACACGGCATTCTGGATCAGGACAAGAAAGCCCGCACCATAGACAGCGCTGGCCATGGAACCCCAACCGCCGAAGCCCAAGCCGCCGATGATGCAGGCGGACAGCGAGCGCAAGCCATAGGCCTCGGCCTGCAGCGGGTTACCCGACGCGGTCATCAGCGTGAGGCTGATGCCGGCAAGGCCGGTGATGAATCCCTTGATCACAAATGCCTGGAATTGCACCTTCACGGGATTAATGCCGGCTGCAAAAGCATTGCGCGGGTTGCCGCCCACGGCGTAGATGTTGCGTCCAAACTTGGTGCGCATCAGGTAGGCCCAAATCCCCAACACAAGGATTAAGAAGATCGCTGAAAACGGGACAAAACCCAGGATAAGCGAATCGTAGGTCTTGTAGAAGACCTCGGCAATCCGGCCTTGAGGATTGGGCATAATGAGAACGTTAATCCCCCGGACGATGTAGATAAGGCTGAAACTCGCCAACATCGACGGCAGGCGCAGGACGGAGACGAAGAACCAGCAGAGCAGAGAGACAGCCAGGGAGGCCAGCATGCCCAGGGCAAAACCCACGAGGAGCGACACACCCCATTCCTGAGCGACCATAATCGACACCACATTGACCAGCGCAAGCTGGATCCCGATGGCAATGTCCAGTGTTCCGGAGATAAGCAGCACTGCCGTCGCCATAGTGGTGAGGAGCAGCGGCATGTTCTTCGAGAAGAGCGTGTTCATGCTCCTGAGGCCGAAGAACTTCACCGGACCCTGAACGATGATGTTGAGAATCACCACAAAGAGGAAAAGCGTGAAGCCTGCGAACGCGGGAGAGCGGCGGAAGCGCGCAAACGCTCGTCTGATATCAGTCATGCGTTGACAGCCTCCTTTGCAGCACCGTTGTTCTGCTCGCGCGTCAGGCCCATCATAGCGGCGACCAACCTTTCGGGCGTCTTGGCGGCGCCGGACAACACACCGCTCACGCGGCCCTCGTAGAAGAGGTAGATGCGGTCAGCGATCTCCAGCAGCTCATCGTTCTCACTGGATGAGAGGACGACGGTCATCCCCTCGTCGGCAGACTGCCGCAGGATTCTGTGGATCTCGCGGCGGGAATGGATGTCCACGCCTTTGGTGGGATCATCGAGCAGGAGCAGCGTCGGGTTCATCGCGATCCACCGGGCGATCACCAGTTTCTGCTGGTTGCCGCCGGAGAGAGAGCTAGCCGGATGCCTGACCGAGCCTACAACGATGTCGTACTTGTCCACGGCAGCCTGGGCGAAATCGCGCACCGTCTTCGCGGTCAGATACTTGAAGAGCGCGCCCTTGGCCGCGCGACCCGCGAAGATATTCTCTCCCACCGAGCGGTCGGGGAACATCGCTTCGCGGTTGCGTTCGCCGGAGATGAATCCGATGTTGTGATAGACGGCGTCGGCGGGCGAGTGGAAGTGCACCTCCTCTCCCCGGTAGATGATCCTGCCGTCATCTGGACGGTTCATACCGAGCAGCGCGCGAATGAACTCAGGCTGGCCCTGGCCTTCCAGCCCCCCGATTCCCACGATCTCACCCTTGTAAGCTTTGAGGGAGATGTCGCGGACCTTGGGGAACAGCGCCATGTGTTCAACATCGAGGACTAACTCCGCCCCGTCGGCGTGATAGGTTTCGTGAACCTCCTCAACTTCAGGGCGCTGTCCGGTCATGTAGTACACGATCTCATCAAGCGTGACCTCGTCGGTGTTGACATGCGCCACCGTCTCGCCACTGCGCATGATGGTAGCCGTGTCACAGATCTGGAAGATCTCGTTCATGCGGTGGGTAACATAGATGATCGCCGTGCCCTCTGCCTTGAGTTCGCGCAGCACCTCGAAAATCAGCTGGACCTCATCGCGGTGCAGTGCGGCGGTCACCTCGTCGAGCAACAACAAGCGCGGCTTCTGATAGACGGCTTTCGCCACCTCGACCAGGCTCTGCACCGAAGGCATCAGCGTCTGCACGTAGGCCTCAGGGTCGCAGTCGATGTGGAAGCGCGCCAGCAGCGCCGCCACCTCGGTGCGGGCCTGCGCCTGGTCTACCATGCCCCACTTACCCTCGGGTTCAACGCCCAGGAGGATGTTATCGAGGACGGTCATGGTGGGGATCAAACTCAGGTCCTGGAAGGCGGTGGCGATTCCAAGGTTTCGGGC
>JAFGNI010000009.1 GCA_016927095.1 Anaerolineae bacterium
GAGAGCACCTTGCAGCCCGTTTGTTGCCGGCGTAGGTCGCAGTACACTGCAGGTGTCGAACAGAGGCTTGCACACATCCAAAGGGGGCATCCGGCTATGACCGTCTTGAGACTGAACTTCCTATCGAAGTACCTAGGCTACCAGACTAACGTCACCATCTGTCTGCCGCGCCCAGGCCAGGACGATGCTGCGGACTTCTACCGGCCCGGGATGAAGTTCCAGACGCTCTATCTGCTCCACGGCTACTCGGGCGACAGCACCGACTAGGCCGATTTCACCGGCATCGTGCGCTACGCCAACGAGGCCCGGCTCGCCGTGGTCATGCCATCGGGCTACAACGCGTTCTATACGGACAACCCCAAGGGCCCCCGCTATTTCCGCTACGTCTCAGAGGAGCTCCCCCAGGTCTGCCAGTCGTTGTTCCCCCTCTCCACCGAGCGTGAGGACAACTTCGTTGCCGGACTCTCCATGGGGGGCCACGGGGCGATGAAGATGGGCATCATGAAGTGCGAGAACTTTGCCGCCGTACTGTGCATGTCCGGCGCCTCGATCAACCCTGACAAGATCAAGGCATGGGCGGCGCGCCGCCGCCCGCGCCGTGGTGCAGCCGACGACGATCTTCCCCGGATCGACGTCAAGACGATCTACGGTAATCTGAACAAATACAAGGGGAGCGTCAACGATGTCTGGCATTACGCCAGGCTGAATGTCGAGGCCGGAAAACAGCTGCCGGCATTCTTTATGACCGTCGGCGATGAGGATTTCGCACGTGAGTCAGTAGAGGACGCGTACGCCTATCTGACCGATCTCGGCTATGAGACGATGCTGGAGATCGTGCCCGGGTATGGACATGTCTGGGACTTCTGGGATCTTACGCTCAGAAAGGCACTCCGGGAGTGGTTGCCGCTTCGTGGGGCACCTATCTACCCCAGCGAGGAATAGCCTACCGGCAGAAAGGAGAGGCAAGATGCTGCCTGTCATTGAGGCGCACCGTGGGGATAGCACCAACGCCCCGGAGAATACGCTTGCAGCTTTCCGGGCCGCCGTCGATCTGCAGGTCCTGTGGATCGAGCTGGACATCCATCCCACGCGCGACGGCGCGCTGGTGGTCATCCATGACGACCGGGTTGACCGCACGACAAATGGCTCAGGGGCCGTCTCCGGCCTCACCCTCGACGAGATGGCCCGGCTTGACGCCGGGTCGTGGTTTGGCGTGCAGTTTGCAGGAGAGCCGGTTCCCCAGTTAGCCGACGTGCTGGCCCTGGTAGCACCGACGGACACCCGGCTGAATATCGAGATCAAGGCCGCGCCGCCGGGGCTTGATGTTGCGCGAGCGCTTGTCGACCTGCTACGGGCTTACGACAAGGAGCGTGCGTACGTTGTCTCCTCGTTTGACCTCCCCGCATTACTGAAGGTCCAAGCCATCGCGCCCGAGATCACCCTGGCCCTGATCGGGAACGGGCCGGATATCCTGCCCCCGACCCAGGACCACGGCCTGGCGTGGATTCACGGATACCACAAGACAGTGGATGCAGCGATCGTAGCCGAGGCACACGCTGCCGGCAAGCGCGTTAATGTGTGGACAGTCGACGATCCGGCGACGTTGGCATCTTGGGCAGCGATGGCGGTGGATAAGCTTTGTACCAACTGCCCTGCCGCGATGCTGGCGGCAGCAGAGCGCTGACACCGCACCGCGCTACGCCGAGGGCCCGATCTATGTTGACCGCATCGGCCCCTACAACACTGTGGTCGGCGACCTGCTGCCGTAGTGCGCCGCGCTCAACCTGACCAACATCAACGCCCAGCGCCTGACTGCAGAGGCGGCGCTGTTCGGTGTCGCGCTGACGCTGAAGGGGATCCGTGAAATAGTGACCGAGATGCGGGAGGCGGAGAAGCCGCGGCTGCCACAGTTTGAGGGTAGATCTATCAGGCCCACGCCAACTGTCGGGACTCCAGAGGACGTCTAGAGCGCCGAGGTGCCCGTCGAACCCGCGCTCACGATCACGGTGCGATTTGGAGAACTAGCGGAGTAAGCGTGGTGTCCGACGGAGGGGCGCCCATGAGCATTCACCTCCTGGGCGCCTTCGTCTATTTCGACAGGCTGATCGAACCCGATCAGTGCGCGGGTTGTTCTGGTTACAGGATCTCTACCGGTAGCAAGCGACCCCGATCAGTGCGCAGGAAGTCGGCATCGAAACTCACAATGTCTGCCTGTGTCATCTCCGCCGCAACATACTGGTAGGCATCGTCGAAGTCCAAGCTGTAATCCCGCATCACGATAACCAGCCGACCGAAAGCGCGGGGCTGTACAGACACGAGAGCAACCCCGCCCTCCAGTAGGATGTCCCTCACAAACTCTGGTAGCACGGCGGATTGGCCCAAGCGAGTCAGAATCACACCAATCGAGTGAAGCGAGAAGTCGGTCATACAGAGCTGATCGGTCGGCACTAGAGCCAGAAATTGGCCCACTTCCAAGGATCTGTCCTGGTCGAGTAACCGCTCTAGCCAGATGTTGGTGTCGACAAGATACATCAGTGCTCTCGCCAGTCTAGCGCCAAGCGTTCCAACTCAAGCGAGGTGTACTTATTGCGGTAGTCACGTAAGGCCCCTGCCCAGCTCTGCGTCAGCTTCTTTTCACCAGAACGCTCCCTTCTGGCAAGCAAGAACTCGACAAACTCCCGAACTTTGTCACGCTCGCCGGGCTGTGATTCCTGCACGAGTTCCGTCAGTGACTTAGCCTGAGTACTCATTGAGCATCTCCTCGACAGACTCCTTGCTCCGTGGCTGTAGCATACCACGGAAACCGGAATCATCCACGGTTCGTGCCTAGTCCACCCACCCCAACTCCGCGATCCTGATCCCCTTCAGCGAGGGCATCAGCGCCGCGATGTAGGTCCGGTCCTCGTGCGCGATGATCTCCGGCGCGGCGACGGGCAGCGTCCCCACCTGGTAACGGTCGTCATCGACGCCGAAGTTCAGCGGATCGGGCGAGACGTACTGGGTGTTGAGGTTGTCGAGGCCATAGCGCTGGTTGCGGAAGAGACAGTATAGTCCGCCTCGCGCGACGACGTGGGGGCACTCGCAGTCGCCGCCGTACCAGTCCGTCTGACCTGCCGCCCACCCGCCGGCACTCACAATCACCGGATCGCTCCACGTCAGCATATCCGTTGAGGTGCGGCAGAAGACCGCAGCTTGCGGATCGGCGTGCTCGTCATGTCCTGTGTAGTAGCC
>JAFGNI010000689.1 GCA_016927095.1 Anaerolineae bacterium
CGCTCAGCATTGGCTTCTGGGGGTTCGGGAGTACAACCTCACAGGATGACCAGAATCTTGACCATATCAGATATACGGCTACAAGTTCCGACCTCGGCTTCGAGCGTGAGATGCTGAGCGAGCTGATAGGTGCTCGGCCTATCAACCCTGAGGATAACGCTCATATCTCGACTCCTATAGCCAAAGCACGTCGCATCAGAGCTTCGCAGTCTGACCTGGACTGTTAGTCCAACTGCCCGGCAACGTAGTGCATCGATCGACAATGCCACGGTCATCGTCCAGGTGCGGACGTCCCGGTCGACGCCGCAATGCTGGTGCGCACCATTGAATCGTGTGCGACACCATAGCTGGCACCGTGGGGCTTTGCGCGCGAACTTGCGTCTAGGCGCGTAGCGGTGATAATTCGTCCTACCTGCACCGGCTACTGCCTACACAGTCACAGGCGGGACCCAATGCGCTGATCCGAGCCCTGGATTTCCCTTGGTCTCTCCACTGAGCTACTCACAGCGGCCTCCGGGCCATTAGTGAAACTCTAGACATTTCTTGACCAAACCAAGACGTATTACCCCTAGAATTAGGTCATAGGGTTAGGCGTCGTCCAATGGCCCCCGTCCAGGCCACGGCTTGCCACACTGAACAACGGTCACGGAGTGTAATAGATGCTCAAGACATGGGTCTGGATGGTCGCACGCCGCGCGCAGAGCGGTAAGGGAGCAGCTGGTCGAGTGGGCATCCGGCAAGCTGGTTGCCATTCCCGCCGAGGGCGGACGTCTAGCGTTGATGCCTGCGGAAGTGACACTCGGGACTAGGCCATGAAGATCCTCATGTTCGCCCCCCAACCATTTCTTGAACCTAGGGGGACACCTATCAGCGTCTATCAGCGTCTCCAGGCCCTCTCTGTCTTGCAGTACCAAGTCGATCTGATAACCTACCACGTAGGTCAGGATGTGAGCATCCCTGGCGTAAAGGTCCATCGAAGCCCCCACTTGCCCTTCATCAAGAGCGTGAAGCTAGGTCCCTCTTGGCCCAAAGCCTTTCTCGACGTCCTGCTCTTCTGCCAGGGAATCGCGCTGCTGCTCGTGAATCGGTATGATGTCATACATTCCCATGAAGAGGCGGCCTTCTGGTCGGTCCTTCTGGCAAAGGTATTCCGCACACGCCACGTCTATGACATGCATTCGAGCCTACCTCAACAACTGGCAACCTGCCCCCGCTGGAACTACCGGCCGTTTGTCAAGCTATTCGAGGTGCTCGAGCGGTGGGTCATCAGTACTTGTGACGCGGTTATTACCATTGGGGTTGATCTCGAGGAACGCGTGATGGCGATCAACCCCAAGGCGAGGACGGTCCTGATGCAGAACCTGGCGGTCCTCGCTGATGGTGCCGGACTAAGCCACACGTCAGCCAGCGAGCTACGAGAGAAGCTTAGGCTTGACAACAAGCTTGCGGTCGTCTACACCGGCACCTTCGAGCGCTACCAGGGTCTGGACCTCCTGTTGAGGAGTGCCAAGATCGTCAAGGAGCACTACCCGGATGTCATCTTCATACTCGTCGGTGGTGATCCCCGACAGGTCGAGCACTGGCGGCACCAGTTCGGCCTATGTGGACTTGGAGATTCGGTGATCTTCACCGGGACTGTCCCACTGGCAGATTCGATTGCGTATCTCGACATAGCGGAGATCTTGGTATCGCCGCGCACCCAAGGCACTTCCGTGCCGCTCAAGATCTACAGTTACCTTCACTCGGGCAAGCCGATCGTCGCCACTGACCTGACTGCCCACTCACAGGTTCTGAACACCGAGATGGCAGTTCTGGTGGCACCCACAGAGGAAGCGTTCGCCAATGGCATCTTGGCGCTAGCCCAGTCCCCGGATGTGCGGAAGAGACTGGGCCTCCGGGCGCAGCAGTTCGCGCGTGAGAGATTTGATCCCGCAGATTACTTGGTCAAGCTGGAACGGCTGTATCAGGAGCTCATCCCCACGTCGCGTCGTTCGGAACAGGCGGCTCGCTCACCGCAATCCGACTCGACCCACACCCCGCAAGAGCAATGGCTCCGCCATCCGTAGCGGTGCAGAGCTGATCCTATGTGCGGCATCTATGGTGTGGTATCCCGTGTCCCTGACAAGGCTGTAGATAGAGCCGCCCTCAAGCGTATGGGCCAGGTCCTGTACCATCGCGGACCTGACGACGAGGGCTGTCGCTTCGATGGACAGGCTGGGCTGGGCGTGCGACGGCTCAGCATCATCGATCTGGCCCACGGCCAACAACCGGTCACGAACGAGGATGACATGCTGTGGCTCGTGTTCAACGGCGAGATCTACAACTATCGAGAGCTGCGAGACACGCTTGGGAAGCAGGGACACGTCTTCACCTCAGGAAGCGACACTGAGGTCATCATCCATGCCTTCGAGGAATATGGCGACAGCTGCGTCGAGCACCTAAACGGCATGTTTGCCTTCGCGATCTGGGATGTCGCTCGGCGTCGTCTCACCATCGTTCGTGACCGGCTGGGCATCAAGCCGCTGTACTATTGGGCCAGTGACGACCAAATCGTGTTTGGCTCCGAGCTCAAGGCTGTGATCGCGCATCCCGATGTACCCCGAGCCATCGATCTCATTGCTCTCGACCAGTTCCTGACACTGGAGTACATCCCGTCGCCTCGAACCATCTTCCAGGGAATTCATAAGCTGCCGCCTGCACACCGGTTGGTCTTCGAGGGCAGCGGACTCACCGTTGAGCCTTACTGGGATGTCCACCTGTGCGAGATTCCGCGCGACGAGGCAGCCTGTGCAGAGGTACTGGCTGAGCTGATCCGTGATGCTGTACACCTGCAACTGGTAAGTGATGTACCGGTCGGGGCTCTGCTGAGCGGTGGTATCGACTCAAGTGCAGTCGTGGCCTTTATGAGTGAAGCCTCGTCAATGCCGGTTCAGACCTTCTCGATCGGCTTTGATGACCAAACCTACAACGAGCTGCCCTATGCCCGAAGTGTGGCTGCTCACTTCGTGACGGATCACCACGAGGAGGTACTACAGCCCGACATCGCTTCCCTATCCGAGAAACTGGTGCGGCACCTGGACGAACCCTTCGCTGATTTCTCCATTTTCCCAACGTATCTTGTCTCCGAGCTTGCCAGTCAGTCCGTCAAGGTGGTGTTGTCCGGGGATGGCGGCGACGAAGTGTTTGGCGGGTATGAGACCTACGTCGCTCAGTCGATGGACCGGTACTACCGTTGTCTGCCGGCAGTGTTGCGCCGGCAGACGTTGCCGACCCTGATGGACCGGGTACCGCCACAGCCGGCCAAGCGAGGGCTGATCAACAAGGCCAAGCGTTTCGTCGAGGGTGCGGCCCTGCCCGTCTCGCTGCAGCACACACGCTGGATGATGTTCGTCAACGATAGCGACAAAGCCCAGCTCTACCAGCCCGACCTGCAGGCCAGCCTTGATGGTCGTACGGTGGCGACGCTTCTTGAGACTCATTTCCGTGCCGCGGCCGGGTTGGACCCGTTCGCACAACAGCAGTACGTGGACATCAAGACTTATCTGGTTGATGACATCCTGACGAAGGTTGACCGGATGAGTATGGCGGCCTCGATTGAGGCCCGCGTGCCTCTGCTGGACCATCGCATCGTTGAGTTTGCGCTAAGCCTGCCGTCCCACCACAAGCTGCGGCGCGGGCGAACCAAGCTGGCATTGCGCCGGGCAATGCGCGGACGCCTGCCGAAGGCAGTGCTCAACAGACCGAAGCAAGGATTCAGCATCCCGCTGAAGCACTGGCTTCGAGGATCATTGAAGCCGCTGATGATGGATTTGCTGTCCGCAGATTGTGTGCGGCGTCGCGGCTATTTTGCGCCTCAGACAGTGGACCGTTGGGTAGCGGACCATCTGCGCGGATATGCCAACCACAGTCACCGCCTCTGGGCGCTCATGGTCTTTGAACTCTGGCATCGGCAAATGCTGGATGAAGGAGCAAACCCAAGATGACCTCACTCTCTTCGGAAGGCAGCCCGTTTCCGGCTGATGCGCGGTTGGCGGAGATTCGGGACTACTGGAACCTACACATCCATGATCTGGCGATAGCTACCCACCTGGTAGGAACGCCCGGGTTCTTCCGAGAGCTGGAGGAGTACCGTTTTGACAAGCTGCATTACTTACCGCGCATTGTCGACTTCTCAGCTTTCCAGGGCAAGAAGCTTCTGGAGGTCGGTTGTGGCATAGGGATTGACCTCGTTCGCTTCGCCCACGGCGGTGCCACGGTCACTGGGGTGGATCTGGCTGAGGTCTCGATCGACCTGGCGCGGAAGTACTTTGCCCATGAGGGCTTGAGCGCGGACCTGCGGGTGATGAACGGCGAGGCTCTGGAGTTTGCGGATGGCAGCTTTGATGTGGTGTATGCTCATGGCGTTCTGCAGTACACGGCGAACGCCCAGAAGATGATCGACGAATTGCACCGGGTGTTGCGACCGGGCGGACAAGCAATACTGATGGTCTATAATCGGGTCTCATGGCTGAATCTGCTTTCGAGAGTCATGAAGGTCGAACTGGAGCACGAAGATGCTCCTGTTCTGCGGATGTATTCGATCAAGCAGTTCAGGGGTATGCTGGTGCCCTTCACCGAGGTCCGGATCGTCCCTGAGCGTTTCCCGGTCAAGACGCGCTTGCACAGTGGGATAAAGGCAACGCTATACAACGACCTATTTGTGAAGGGGTTCAACTGCCTGCCAATGGGCGTGATACGGCCTTTCGGATGGCACCTTATGGCATTTGCCAGAAAATGACGGACGTCCACCCGATGAGGCCGGCAGCCCAGCTTGGCTGGGCCACGGATGAGTGTTGACAAGGTAGAGCCCGTGCGACGAAACCTGGAGCAGTTGGAGAATAACAGATATGACGTGCTTGTCATCGGCAGTGGCATCCATGGCGCCTGTATTGCCTGGGATGCCGCCCTGCGCGGCTTGTCCGTGGCGTTAGTGGAGAAGGGAGACTTCGGGCATGCTACCTCGGCCAACACCCTGAAGATCATCCATGGTGGCTTGCGCTATCTGCAGGATGCCAACCTCGGGCTCGTCCGACGTATGATACGGGAGCGGGCGACATGGATGCGGATTGCGCCCCACCTGGTGCATCCACTGCCGTGCCTGATGCCAACCTACAGCAGGTTTGGCCGGAGTAAGGAGATTATGGCGGCAGCGCTCACCCTCAATGACGTGATCAGCCACGACCGGAACCGGCATATGGAGCCACAGAAGCACTTGGCGAATGGCCGGATCATCTCCAGATCGGAATGCCTGCGGCAGCTGCCCGGTGTGGCTGCTGCAGGCATAACCGGTGGTGCCCTCTGGCACGACGCTCGGATGCATAGCTCGGAGCGCTTGCTCCTCGCGCTCCTTTTGTCGGCAACTAAGGCTGGGGCTGAGGTAGCCAACTACGTAGAGGTGACCGGCCTCCTCGGCGACGACACCCGAGTCACAGGTGTCAGAGCGAGGGACCTGTTGGACGACCAGGAGCTGGAGATCCGGGCAGAGCTGGTGATTAACAGCGCCGGTCCCTGGGTGGATTCCGTGCTCAGATCTCTGAAGAGCAGCATGGCGTCCAGGTTCCGCATGTCGATCGCCCTGAACCTGGTGACTCGCCAGATCCATCCGACGCATGCAGTTGCAATTCCCAGCCGCTACATGAGACGAGACAAACAGGGCAACCTCACCCCGCGGACGCGGCTGCTGTTTGTCGTTCCCTGGTGTGGGTACTCTATGGTCGGTACGAGCCATTTGCCTTATGACGGCCCACCGGGGAACTATCAGGTAACCGAAGAGACCATCGAAGGTCTCATCGGCGAGATTAATACCGCATATCCCGGGGCGGCGCTGACGCGCACGGATGTCCATCAGGTTCAATGGGGATTTCTCCCCGCTGCCAAAAACGACTTCCAGACAGAGACGGTCAAGCTAGTGCGCCAAGCTCAGATCCATGACCACGCGCGAGAAGACAGCACGCGTGGGCTCATATCCGTCGTCGGTGTCAAATACACCACGGCCAGGCATGTGGCCCAGAAGGTGGTTGATATGGCTATGACGAAACTTGGGCGGGATACATCTGCGTGCCGTACACAGACGATGCCAGTATACGGCGGGCGGATCGACGGGTTTGATGGTTTCCTGGCCCAAGCCATCGCAGGGCGCCCGGCCGGGGTAGACCCTGAGATCATGCAACACCTGGTCTACAGCTATGGCACGGAGCACACGCAAATCCTAAAGTACCTGGACGAAGAGCCGGCGTGGGGGCACACGGTCTCCGCTGCCTCCCTTGTCCTCGAGGCCGAAGTCATTCACGCCGTTCGTGAGGAGATGGCCCAGACTTTGGCGGATGTCGTCCGGAGACGCACGGACCTTGGCGCAGCCAGTCTGCCGGACGAGACAAGCCTTCGCAGGTGCGCGGACCTAATGGCGGCCGAACTGGGATGGGATCAGGCTCGCGTGGCACGGGAGCTGGATGAGCTTGGGGCTGCCTACACCCCCGCTATGGCACCAACCAGAGATAAAAGAGGAACCGACTAGATGCAGACCTCAACCACGTCTACGCAAGAGCCCTGGCAACTGCAGATGTTCGGACGCTCACTCAAGAAACGGCAGAAGCTGGAAAACCTGCTGGCGGTCGCTGGCAATGTGGGTGCCCAGAAGTGCCTCCTGGTCACACTCGGCGACAACAACGGTGCCCTCAATTGGCATTTTCGGGCCCACGGTGGGAACTGGACCTGGGGCGATGTGGGTGGCGAGAATCTGGCTGAGATGAGTGAATTCCTGGGGGAGCCGGTGCTGCATACACCCGAAGACGCGCTTCCCTTCGCAGATGGCGAGTTCGACTGTGTCGTTTCGATTGACTGTCTGGAGCACCTGAACGATGATCAGCGCTTCCTGAGTGAACTGCGTCGGGTATTGCGACC
>JAFGNI010000135.1 GCA_016927095.1 Anaerolineae bacterium
AAGGCGTGCTGCTGCTTAATGCCAGCCTGACGGTGGCGGCAGGAGATGCGGGTTCCCATTCGGACATGGGCTGGATCCCGTTGACGGATGCTATCATTGCCCAACTCAGCGCGGAGCGTGATCATCTCGTCTTCCTGCTTTGGGGGCGCTATGCGCAATCGAAGGGGGCCTTGATCGACACGGACCGGCATCTCGTGCTGGAAGCGCCCCATCCTTCGCCCCTTTCCGCCTACCGGGGTTTCTTTGGATGCCGCCATTTCTCGCGAGCCAATGCCTATCTGCAGTCCCACGGGCGCGAGCCCATCGCGTGGTGAGCCTCTACCCGCGCAACTTCGGGGATGCTGCACGCGTATAGGAAGTAGTGCGGACAGTGTCCCGGTGTTCAGTCGTCCGGCTTGCCGCGCGTCTGAACAGAGCTGTTTGCACAAATCTGTTGGCTTTCGTATAATCTAGAAGGGTGAGGAGGAGTTAAGGATGATTGAAGGACTCCTTGATCTAGCATCTGCGTTTGGGCTCTCTACCTCAGCGGGATTGAACGCTTACATCCCCATGCTGACGGTAGCGCTGCTCGCCAAGTTCACGCGTCTGATCGAACTGCAGGAGCCGTGGAGCGCGCTTACCAGTTGGTGGATCATCGGTCTGCTGGCTGTGCTCCTCGTTGTCGAGGAGCTCGCCGACAAGATCCCGGTAGTGGATACTGCCAACGATATCCTCCAGACCTTTGTGCGTCCGACGGCGGGCGCGATCCTTTTTGCGGCGACGACCCAGTCCACCATCAACATGCATCCGGCCCTGGCCTTTGCTTGCGGGGTGGTCCTTGCGGGATCCGTCCACGCGGTGAAAGCCGGCGCCCGACCTGCGATCACCGCCGCGACAGCGGGCGTGGGCAATCCCGTGGTCAGCACGGTGGAAGATGCGATCTCAGCCGTGACGTCGTTTGTGTCCGTGATTTTCCCGTATCTGGTCATCGTTTGGGTCATCTTGTTGGTGTCGGCGATCGTGCTGCTGGTTCGTTGGCGCCGAGAACGGAGACGGCGGCGAGAAGAGATGGTTGGCTGAACTTGCGCTTAGCCACACAGCTTTTCATCTTCTGGATCAGGAAACGATAGGGAGGTAGAAATGGCACAAGACTATGGTTCGTACGGCACTGCCGGATCCGACGCTGAGCCGAAGAAGAACCGCACGTTGGTGATCATCCTCATTGTCGTCGCTGTCCTTCTGTTATGCTGCTGTCTCATCCTAGTTGGTGGTTGGTTCTTTGGGGACCAGGTCTTGGAGTTCTTGAGCGACCAAGGATTCGATCTCGGCCTGACCCTGTTCTCTCTGGCCTGACGCAAACCGGAGCCTCACCGTCCAGTTGTGAAGGGCGTTGGTCTAAGTACAAGTCAAGGAAGGGTGCTATGAACGAAGAATCACGAGATCCTGCAGACATGATGGATCCAGAAGAGGCGTTGGAGGCCGGGGAAGAAGACGTGACCGAACCTGAAGAGGCGCTGACGCCGCCGCCGTTGCCCGAGGAGGCTGTAGAGCCACCGCCGATGCCGGAGCCTGGTGTGGTCGTGCCGCCGCCCGTGCCGGAGGAGGCCTCGCCTTGGGATGAGGTGACGCCATCGGAGCCCGAGACGGTGGTCGTCACGCCTTCCACGCCTGTCGACGTCATCGAGACAGACATACCGAGCCCCTTTGACGAGGTCGAGGAGGTAGAACCGGTGACGCCGGGCGAAGTGACGCCCGAACCGGTAACGCCGGCGGCTGCGGCAACGCCGGCGGCTGCGGCAACGCCACGCGCGCAGAAGCCCAAGGAGAAGAACAACACGACCCTGATCATCCTGATCGTGGTCGCGGTGCTCTTGGTGCTCTGCTGCTGCTGCATCGTCCTGGCGGTTGCGCTATTCAGCGAGCCGATCAACGAGGTGATGCGCGAGATCGAGCGCGGCATGTACTTGGGAGGCACAGTCCTGCCCCTGCTGTTCTAGCGCGGGCGCGCCGGGGTGCCGGCGCGGATTTGAGGAAGGTTGGCCTTTGACCCGGACCGGCTCCCAAGCCGGTCCGGGCCCGCTATGGGTCTGATCCGTAGCCTCCTGGGACCTTGTTATGTATAATGGGGGCCGTGATAGACCTGAGCGAGCATTTGACTCAGCAACTCGACACGCTGCCGAAGAAGCCCGGCGTCTACCTGATGCGCAACGCGAAGAAGCGCATCATCTACGTCGGAAAGGCGATCAACCTCTTCAACCGGGTGCGGTCGTATTTCCACGCCTCGGCCCAAGAGGACAGCAAGACCCGCCGGCTGGTCGGTGAGGTCCGCGACCTCGAGTGGATCATCACTGACTCCGAGGTCGAGGCGCTGATCCTCGAGGCCAACCTGATCAAGAAGCACCGCCCCCGTTACAACGTGCGCCTCAAGGATGACAAGCGCTATCCCTACCTTAAGATCACCAACGAGGATTTCCCCAAGGTCCTGATCACGCGGCGTATGGAGCGCGACGGGGGGCGCTACTACGGCCCCTACACCTCCACGAGCGCGCTCCGCGAGACGTTGGATCTGCTGCGCCGGCTCTTTCCCTATCGCACATGCGACCGGGTGATCACGGGCAAGGATCCGCGCGCCTGTCTCTACCACGACCTCAAGCTCTGCACGGCGCCATGTATCGGTGCCGTCGACAAAGCCGGCTACAATGCCGTCATTGAGCAGTTGGTGCGCTTTATGGGTGGGGAGACCGAGGGCGTGATGGAGGAGATGCTGCAGGAGATCCAGCAGGCCGCGGTCGACCTGCAGTTCGAGCGGGCAGCCCAGGTGCGCGACCGGTACCAGTCGCTGCAGCACGTGATGGAGCGCCAGCGCATCATTACCACGGCGGCGACCAATCAGGACGTGATCGCCGTGGCCTGTGACAACGGCAATGCCTGCCTCGAGGTCTTCTTTGTGCGCAATGGCAAGCTGTTGGGGCGCGAGCACTTTGTGATGGAGGGTGGGGGCTGCGACAACGAGGAGGAGATCCTTACCGCCTTTCTCGAGCAGTTCTACACGGAGGCCGCCACCGTGCCACCGGAGATCCTGCTGCCGTCCCGCATCGCCGAAGCCGCCGTCCTGGAACAGTGGCTGCGGAACAAACGGGGTGATGTCGTCTACCTGAACGTACCCCGCGAGGGACCGGACAGGGAACTGCTCAACCTGGCGACGACTAACGCTTCCGAGACACTCCGTTTGCTCAAGGCTCAATGGGAGATGGATAAACACCGCAGCGAGACGGCGCTCAGCGACCTACAGGCGGGCTTGGACCTGCCGAGACCGCCCGTCCGTATGGAGTGCTACGATATCTCGACAACGCAGGGCGTGGAAGTTGTGGGCAGCATGGTCGTCTTCGAACACGGCGTGCCCAAGAAGAGCCACTACCGGCGGTTCAAGATCCGCACTGTGGTGGGGCAGGATGACTTTGCAAGCATGCGCGAGGTGCTGATGCGGCGCTTCGACCGGTATCGCCGCATTGCCGGCGGTGAGCTGAAAGGCACCCGAGGCAGCCAGGCCTGGGCGATGCTTCCCGACCTGCTGATTGTCGATGGGGGGAAGGGCCAACTGGGCATGGCCATTGAGGTGCTGGAGCAGTTCGACCTCCGGGACAAAGTGCCTGTTGTGGGACTGGCCAAGCGGCACGAGGAGATCTTCAAACCCGATCAACGGCTACCTGTCCGCTTTGAGCCGTCGGACCCCGCGATCCTCCTGCTGCGGCGAATCCGCGATGAGGCGCACCGGTTCGCCATCACCTACCACCGGCAGCGCCGGCGTAAGCGCGGTTTGGCCTCGCAGATCGACGAGATCCCCGGCATAGGACCGGCGAAGCGCAGGGCGCTGCTCAAGCATCTGGGCTCGCTTCACAACATCCAGACGGCGACGAAGGAACAACTGATGGAAGTGGAGGGCATCTCCGAGGTGCTCGCTACCAACATCGCCACCTACTTCGAGCGAAGCCGACAAGAGCAGGCGCAGGAAGAGGCTGTGGAGGAGAGCGCGGGGTAGAGGTCGCTTTGTTGTGAGGGGGTATCTATGCATACACGAGCGCAGGCGTTGATCGATGGCTATGCTGCCAATAGTTGGCTGATTCAGCGACACGCTGAGGGTTTGACCGACGCGGGCGCTCTGCGGCAGCCGGACTTCGAGGCCATCTCCTTCAACTGGGTGCTGGGTCACATCGTCAACCACCGCAACATCGCGCTCCAGGCTTTGGGTGCTGCTTCCGCCTGGTCGGAGGCGCTGGACGCAGTCTACGAGCAGAACCCGGCTGGGCTCACGGTGGTTGATCAGGGCTTACGCCTGGCACAGCTCCTCACTGACTTGGCGGAGACCGAACGCCGGCTCGGTGAGATCCTGGAGACGGCAACCGACACCTTCCTCGACGAGGTCGTCGATGTCCACATGGGCCCTAAGCCCCGCTACGACCACGTGGCCGGCTTGCAGTGGCACGAGACCTACCACGTGGGGCAACTGGGGATCCTCAAGTCATTGGCGATGGGAGATACGGCAGGATAGCGCAAGCGCCCTCCTGCCCAGCTGCAACCACACCTGGAGATGCGCCGGGAGCCTGCTGAGGCTCCCGGCTTTGTCTGTGACCGACGTTTGAGCTCTTCAGGCAGGCGAACTGCCGCTCGCCAAGAGAGCACAGCGGTCTCTTGTGCTATTCCAACGCCCGCGTTGCGATGGCCTCCTTCGCCTGGGCGATGAAGTCGTCCACTGCTATCGCGCCGGAGCGTCCACCACTGCGCAGGCGCAGTGCCACCGTGCCATCTTCGGCCTCGCGGTCGCCCACCACGAGCATATAGGGCACCTTCATCAACTGGGCCTCGCGGATCTTGGCGTTCATCCGGGATGAGGAGGCGTCCGTGCTGGCACGGATGCCCGCTTCGCGAAGTTGATCCTCTACCTGCTTGGCATAGTCGATGTGCCGGTCGGCAATGGGGATGAGCCGCGCCTGCTCCGGGCAGAGCCAGACGGGGAAGGCGCCCGCGTAGTGCTCGACCAGGATGCCGAAGAAGCGCTCGATGGAGCCCAGCAGCGCGCGATGGACCATGTAGGGCCGGTGCTCCGCGCCGTCCTCACCCACGTAGGTCATATCGAAGCGCTCCGGCTCGTTGAAGTCGAACTGGATCGTCGTCAGCTGCCACGAGCGTCCCAGCGCGTCCTTGATGTGCAGGTCGATCTTGGGGCCGTAGAAGGCGCCGCCGCCCTCATCGACCCTGTAGTTGAGGCCTTCCGCATCGATAGCACGCTTCAGCGACTCCTGTGCCTGCTCCCAGCGGGCGGGGTCGCCCACCGCTTTCTCGGGCCGCGTCGACAGGTAGGCCTGAATCTCCTCGAAGCCGAAAGCGCGCAGGATCGAGAGCGAGAAGCGGAGCACGCGGAGGATCTCATCCTCGATCTGCTCGGGCGTGCAGATGATGTGCGCATCGTCCTGCGTGAAGCCGCGCACGCGCATCAACCCGTGGAGCACGCCGCTCTTCTCGTAGCGGTAGACCGTGCCGAGCTCC
>JAFGNI010000690.1 GCA_016927095.1 Anaerolineae bacterium
GGGGTATGTGTCATACCGCATTGGGGTAGTTGCGTGTAGTATTCCTACGTGCGAGGATGAAGAGAGACAGTCGACGACAGGACTTACGAGAGGAGTCCGAGGTCTTCTGCACGGCTGACCGCTTCGTGGCGGCTGTGCGCGTCGAGCTTGCTGTAGATGTTCTTGAGGTGGGTACGCGCGGTGTGATAGCTGATGAAGAGCTGGTCTGCGATCTCAGCAGTCGTCAGGTCGGTGGGGAGAAGCCGCAACACGTCTAGTTCGCGTTCAGTCAACGGCTCGACCAGGCTTTCACCGGTCCGCGGCACCTTGGTGGCGGCGCCAAGGGCGTGCAGATGGTCTCGACGAAGGCCCGGTGCCCACCAGGTGCCGCCGCAGTGTCAATGGCCTGCAGGAGAAGCGCCATCGCTTCGCCGGTTTCTGCGAACGGGCGCCGGAAGCCGTCGGCTTGGCTCAAGTCCAGGGCGGTCTCGAGGCAGTCCAAGGCCTTGGGGCGATCCGCAAGCATATCGTGGGCGATGGCTTCCAGCGCGAGAGCCTCGACCCGGCGCTGTGTCCAGCCTTCGGCTTCGCTCCTGTCTCGGACACCCCGCAACTCGTGCAGGGCGCCCTGCGCATCGCCGAGAGCCAAGTGAGCGCGGGCGACCACGCACGCCTCAAGCGTCCGGAGCTCCACCGACACTCTCTTTATCGGCTCTCGTCTGTCGATCCACCGTTTGACGGTAACGAGGTCGCCACGGGCTATCTGGCACTGCGCGCCGAGCAGCATGACGTAGCCGGTTGCTTCCGCGTAGTCGAGACTCCGGCTCACAGTCTCCGCCCTCTCCAACCATCGTCGCGCCTCGTCTGGCTCGCCTTGATGCTGGGCGAGACAAGCCAGCGTCCCTGCCGCAGTGACCTCGAGGGATTGCGCCCCCGTCCGATGACAGAGATCGAGGCCGAGCTCGAGATGGTGGCGGGCTTGCCTGAGATCCCACTGGTCCCAATAGATGAGGCCCAACCCCACGTGTGGGATGCCGTCAAGCGGCTGAGCCCCGTGCGCTTCGATCCAGGCTAGCGCATCTAGATAGAGGTGCTCAGCGTCCTGCCAGCGCCCGTGCAACCGTTGCAGCTCTCCGAGATTCAGCATCGCCGAGAAGGCTAGGAAAAGATTGCCCGAACGCCGTCCCTCATTCAACGCCTGGGTGTAGGCGGCTGCCGCCTCCTGCATGCTGCCCCGATGGCTGTAGGCATTGCCCAAGTTCTGGGCCACGACACTTCGGAGGACGCCCTCTTCTTCCGGTAGCAGGGCCAGCGCCGCTTCCGCGTTTGAGATCGTGCCCGCAATGTCGCCCAGCGCAAGCGCCCGAAGCGTGCGGATGGTAAGGATCTCGCCCCTGACAGCGGCGCGGTCCTCAGGCGAAATGTTGGTCACGGTCGCAGCCAGATGCTCAAGCTGCGTGAGGATAGCGTCTAGGTCATCCATCTCCAGGGAAATAGCGCGCGTCCAAGCCTCCGCCAGGACTAGCGCGAGGTTGTTACGCCGCAATTCGGTCGGCAACGCGTCCAGCCACCGCCGTAGGTTGACAATCTCGCCGCGCTGTAGCGCCGCGGGATAGGCTCGCCCTATGAGCTCCCCAGCCAGCTCGTGGTCGGGGACCGAGAGGGCGTGATGGATGGCATCCTCCAAGGAACCGGTTGCTGCATACCACTTAGACGCCCGCCGGTGCAGCCCCGGTACTCGGTCCGGTGTCTCAAGCTCCAGGCGGGCCTGGAGAAAGTCGCGGAACAAGTGGTGATAGCGGTACCAACGACGCTCGTCGTCCAGCGGCATAAGGAAGAGGTTCGCGCGCTCCAACTGCACCAGCGTCGCTTGCGTCGTCTGTTCAGTCTGCTCCAGCACCGCAGCACAGAGCGGGGCACTTAGCCGCTCCAGGATGGCGGTGTGGAGCAGGACCTGCCGCCTCGTTGGGGATTGGCGCTGGAGCACTTCCTCAACCAGGTAGTCAAGGATGTAGCGGTGACTACCGCTGAGGGCCGCGACGAAGCCTGCGACATCCTCGCGATCTCGAAGCGAGAGGGCAACCAATTGCAGCGCGGCGATCCATCCTTCGGCGCGTTGCTCAAGTGCGGTCAACGCCCCCGAGTCAAGTGGCGCGTCAAGCATCGCTTGCATAAACGCCTGGGTCTCGGCGCGGTTAAAGCGCAATGCCTCAGCGCGCAGCTCCACGACATACTGCCGCGCACGCCAGCGTGGCAGCGGGAGCGCGGGATCGGCTCGGGTGGCGATCACGAGACGGAGGTTGGGCGGCGCGTGATCGACGAGAAACGCGATGGCTTCATGTATCGCAGCGGTGGTGATCAGGTGGTAGTCATCCAGAACCAACACTACCCGTTCGCTATGCGCCGCAATGTGGTTGATCCATGCGACCAGTAGCGGTTCGACCGGTTGGTTCGACCCTGTCGGTGGTGGCACCGTCAGGTCCGGCACGGCCCACATCAAGGCGGCTCGGAGGTAGCGGAGGAAGCGCGCCAGGTCGTTGTCGGCCTCGTCCAAAGCCAGCCAACCCGCGGCGATGTCGGCGTCCCGGAGCCAGGTCGCCAACAGCGTGGTCTTTCCGAATCCGGCAGCGGCGGAGACCAGTATGAGTCGTCGACCGGGCTCGAGGCTGGCGTCAAGGCGCGCCACGAGGCGGGGGCGCGCAACCAGGTTGGGACCGGACTGAGGGATCTGTAGCTTGGTCGTCAGCAGTTCCGTATCGATGGTATCACCTGCTCTGTGGGTGACAAGGCGGCCCTCCAGTCCATACTACAGCCTGCCTTGCCTATGTCAATCCGTAGGTGTAAGGGGCCGTTTTGCATCTTGAGCGTGGGTCCCGCTTCTCAGCAGACTCTCAGTTCCAGCTAAGCCAGTCCTCAGGGTCTTCGGCTACGATCTTGATAACGTATGGCTCGCAACCGGGATCAGCCGGTAGCTGCCGACGATAGCATGAACACAGACTGGCGGCGACAGAAGGCTTGCACAAGAGGCCTGCGTGGTGTCGCCGCCGGAGGAGACCGAAGAGATATGGGAACCAGAATGGTGCGTCTGATCATAGTCGTATCGCTCATCTTTGTCCTTGGTGCCTGCGCCGGTCAGGCTGCAGCGCCGATCTCAACTGCCGCCGATGCTGGGCCGATGGGGGCATCCGCGCCCGCATCAGACGCCGCGACTGAGCCCACTGCACAGTCCACGTCGAACAGCAATACCGAGCCGACCACAGCGCCGACGCCAGAGGCCGCATCCACGGTAGTGCCCGTCGACTACGGTGGTGATGATCTGGAGACGAATCTGGTAGAAGAAGATGTGTCTCAGATCACGTTGGCCGGCGATGCGATCGTGTTTGATGGCCGAGGTGCAACGGTCAGCGGCAGCAGTATCATCATCACATCAGCGGGCACGTACGCGATCACAGGTACCCTTGATGACGGGCAGGTCATCGTCGACACCGTAGACGAGGAGACGGTGCGGCTAGTCCTGAACGGCGTGTCCATCGCCTCATCCTCGAGCGCGCCGATCTATGTCGCCAATGCCGACAAGGTGGTAATCACGCTGGCGGACGGCACAGAGAACACCGTGACCGATAGTGAAGCCTATGTGCTTGCGGACGCGGGGACCGACGAGCCCAACGCCACGATCTTCAGCCACGACGATCTGACGATCAACGGCACGGGATCGCTGACGGTCCATGGGAACTACA
>JAFGNI010000691.1 GCA_016927095.1 Anaerolineae bacterium
CAGATGATGGGCTGTGTCCCGCTCGACCCCAACGCGCGCCCGCTGCGGACCGCGATCATCTGGGCGGACCAGCGCGCGGTGGCGGAGGCGGGGTGGGTGGGTGCGCGGATCTCTTTTGAGGAGATCTACCGGATCACGGGCCATCGCCTAAGTTCGTCCTACTCGCTGGAAAAGATCCTGTGGGTGCGGAACCATCAGCCGGAGATCGCGCGGCAGACCTACAAGTACACCCACGCCAAGGACGCGATCGTCGCGCGCCTCACGGGCGCCTTCGTCACCGATCCTTCGGATGCCTCGGGCATGAACCTCTATGACCTACACACCGGCAGCTGGTCGCAGCGGATCCTGACCGCGGCCGATCTCGACCCGGCGCAACTGCCGGAGATCTGGCCCTCGAGCGCCGTAGTCGGCGAGGTGAGCGCGTTGGTAGCGGATGAGGTCGGCGTACCCGCCGGCACGCCGGTGGTGATCGGTGGCGGGGATGGGGCCTGCGCAGCGGCAGGGGCCGGCGTCGTCGCCGAGGGCTCGGCCTACAACTACGTGGGTTCCTCGTCGTGGATCGCCCTGGCGACGGAGGCGCCGATCTACGATCCGGACTACAAGACCTTCACCTTTGCGCACCTGGTGCCCGGCATGTTTATGCCCGATGGCACGATGCAGGCGGCAGGCGCCTCCTACCAGTGGATGCGCGACCAGCTCTGTCCTTTTGAGGTGCAGGCTGCCGATACTATGCACATCAGCCCCTATGAGCTGATGAACGCCCAGGCTGCAGACTCGCCACCGGGCGCGAACGGCCTGCTCTTCTTGCCCTACCTGATGGGTGAGCGGAGCCCCCATTGGAATCCCAAGGCGCGCGGCGCCTTCGTCGGCTTGACGATCCGGCACACACGGGCGGACGTGATCCGGGCGGTGATGGAGGGGGTGGCGCTGAACCTGCGCGTCATCCTCGATGCTTTCACCACCCAGGGCGCGAAAGTCGATGCCGTCCGCCTGATCGGCGGTGGGGCGCGGGGGCAGCTCTGGAACCAGATTATGGCCGACGTCTACGGTGTGCCGGTGCAGCGTCTGGCCGTCCTAGAGGCGGCGACCTCGATGGGGGCGGCCCTCACCGGCGGGGTGGGCGTGGGCCTGTATCCTGACTTTTCGATGGCCGAGACGATGAACCCCGTCGTCGCTACCATCGATCCGGACCCGGCAGCGCAGAGGGTCTATGCCGCGACCCTTCCCCTCTTCCGCCAGGCCTACGAGGCGCTGGTGCCGGTGTATGATGGGTTGGCGGCACTGGAACATTAACGGCAGCGGTCAGCAATCAGCTGGAGTAAGCAGAAGGAAGTAAGGAGTAAGCTGCCCCTTCGTGGGATCGACCCTACTCCTTTCTCCCTACTTCCTACTCCCGTTTTTTGCTGAAAGCTGACAGCTCTAGACAAGGAGACCACAATGCGAGTCCTATTCATCGGCGGTACCGGCCTCATCAGCTCGGCTTGCTCTGAGCTGGCGTTGGAACGGGGAGTAGACCTCTATCTGCTGAACCGTGGGCAGACGTCAGGGCGTCCGGTGCCTGAGGGCGCCAAGGTCCTCATCGGGGATATCCGCGAGCCCGGGACGGTGCTGGATGCCATCGGCAAGATGACCTTCGATGTGGTGGTGGACTGGGTGGCCTTCACGCCGGAGCATATAGAGACCGACCTGTCGCTCTTTGCGGACCGCACCGGACAGTATGTCTTCATCAGTTCGGCTTCGGCCTACCACAAGCCGGTGCGATCCCTGCCGATCACGGAATCGACGCCGTTACATAACCCCTACTGGCAGTATTCGCGTGACAAGATCGCGTGCGAGGAACGGCTGATGCGCGCTTATCGTGACGATGGCTTTCCGATCACGATCGTCCGGCCTTCCCACACCTATGACAAGACGACGCTGCCCTTCCGCGGGCGGTGGACCGTGGTTGACCGGATGCGGCGCGGTCTGCCTGTGGTCGTGCACGGTGACGGCACGACACGCTGGGTGCTCACCCATCATCGAGACTTCGCAAAGGGCTTCGTTGGCTTGCTAGGCCGGCCTCAGGCGTTGGGCGAGGCCTACCACATCACCTCCGACGAGGCGCTAACCTGGAACCAGATCTTCCAGATCGTGGGTCGCGCTGCGGGCGTGGATGAGCCCGACCTGGTACACGTGCCCTCGGACGTGATCTTGGCCTACGATCAGCGGTGGGGCGAAGGCCTCCTGGGCGACAAGACCCATAGCGTGGCCTTTGACAACACCAAGATCAAGCGCTTGGTCCCCGACTATGTGGCAACGATTCCCTTCACGCAGGGTGCACAGGAGATTGTGGACTGGTTTGATGCCGATCCGGCGCGTCAGACGGTCGACTCGGAGCGAAACCGCCTCCTTGACACTCTGATCGCGCGGATGCGCGGGGTCTACCCGGACTAGCGGCCTGGGTTTTACAGCGGGGGGGCAACCACAAGGGTTGCCCCTACTATCGATGCCACCGGCCTACGGCTCGTACAGCCACGTTACCGGCAGGCGCGTGATCTGCAGCTTCGCCAGCCCGTTGTTCTCACGGCGATCGCCGGCGGAGTGGGCCAGTAGGATGTGCTCGCCCGCGAAGGCAATGGCGGTGTAGCAATACCAGCCGTGCGGGTTCACGGCGATGTTCTTCACGTGCATCCACGTGTCGCCCTCGTCCTGGGAGATGGCCACCGTCAGCGGCGTCCGCAGACCGGCTAGGCTATCGGGTGCATCTGCATGGTTGTTCCACACCAGCAGCAGATCACCGGTGGCCGGTATGCGGGCGATAGACGCGGGCGACCGCGGCGAGATGATCTCCGAAGCGTGGAGGGGCGACCAAGACACCCCGCCGTCCCGCGAGTAGGCGATGTACTGGCTGCCCGCGTCGGTGCGGCAGTACATCATCAGGCGACCATCTTTCAGTTCGATCATGCCCGGTTCCTGGACCATCACCCGCTGCCCATCCGGTCGGGCTTCCACAAGGACCTGTTGGCCGGCCCGCCACGTCGCGCCGGCGTCATCCGACAGGTAGCAGGTGATCTCCCCATAGGCTGAATAGATCGGTGCCTCCGTGCTCTTCTGGGCGCCGGCCCTGGGTGCTGGATGCAGCGCGGTCGGTACGATGAGGCGCCCGCTGTGGAGCTGGATGACACGGTCGTTGTTGACGACGTAGTAGCCCCGTGGGCCGCTGGCGACCACGCTGACCGGGGCGCTCCAGCTTGTGGCCTCATCCGATGAGAAGCGGATGAAAGGTTGGCAGTCGGACAGTGAGTTCTTGCGCAGGTAGACAAGGGCGATCCGCCCATCCTGCAGGCGCAGCAGTGAGACAGACATCACATTCATCTCACCTTCATTCGCCAGCACCAAGTGGTCTGCGTGCGTCCACGTCTCGCCGTCGTCCTCGGACAGCCGGCCGGCCAAGTAGGCTGCCGCGTGATCGTCCGCGCCACCCTCGAAGTGCGTGTAGACGAAGAGCCAACGCCCATCGGCGAGTTGGACGAAGTCTCCCTCGCTGTTCCTTGGGTTGCCGGCAACAGGCGGCAGCGCCAGAACCGCTGTCGCGGTGTCGATAGCCGGGAATTCGCTTTCCACCCTATGCCTCCTATTCGGGGGCTCTGCCTAAGTTGTGCGCTCGTTGCCAAGGCCATGCCGGCCTCGATGGCGCCACCTACCCCGGTGGCAGGTGCGATACCGCTGAGCCCCATCTAGAGTCTAGACGGCACTTTGGGCTTTGGCAAGGCCCGCTGAGCCACTGTACGCCATCTGATTTTGATTTGACACAAATGAAACTACATTCTATAATATGATTAGATATACATCTAATAAGAATAGGTGTAACAGATTTGTCTGGCGTCCAATTAGAACGGAGGTACCCATGCAGGCGTTCAACCGCACAACGCAAGATGAGCTTCAACGGATCCTGGACTCGGACCAGGACGACATGCAGCGCTTCGTAGCTGCTTTTGATTGGCTGACTCGTCGCATCATCGAGGTTGCAGAGAACGAGATCGAGCTGGCGCGGGCGATGCGCGATCAGGAGACTGTGGTCAAGCAGCAGATCAAGCTTCAGACGCTGCGGACAGCCCGAGATGTGTTCCAGACCTGTTACCTACGGGTCACGGGCGCCCGAAACCGGCTGTGGGAGGTGTGAGGTGGAGAAACTGACGAC
>JAFGNI010000692.1 GCA_016927095.1 Anaerolineae bacterium
ACCGGGCGTGATGAGACCACGGGCACCGAGACCGTGGAGGTGATCCACGAGGCGCTGATCCGCAGCTGGGGCCAGACGCAGGTATGGATGGCGGAAGATCGCTCCTTCAGGTCCTGGCAGGAGCGGCTGCGGATCGGCTTGCACACGTGGGAGAGCAGTGGTCACGACGAGGGGGCGCTGCTACGCGGCGCGCCGCTCGCCGAGGCGGAGACATGGCTGCGGCTCCGGGCAGTCGATCTGGGTCAGGCGGAGAGGACGTTCGTGGAGGAAGGTCTGGCTCTCCGCGGGCGTCGTGCCGCCGAGCGGGAGGCCCAGCGCCAAGCGGAGCTCGAGGCGGCGAGGCGATTGCAGGAAGCGCATGGCGTTGCGTTGCGTCAGGCGGCGATTGGGCTGGCCTCCGAGGCCCGGCTGCAGATGCAGGGGCCCAATCAGGACCTGGCAGTGCTGCTGGCGCTGGAGGCGGTGGGCGCCTACCCCTATACATGGCAGGCGGAGCTCGCGCTCGCCGAGATCGTATGCGACTTCCGGCTTGTCTGGCGGTTCGCCCACGGCGTGCCGGTCATGTGGCCGGCGCAGGTTGCTCCCGACGGGACGAAGTTCCTGACGGCGTCGAACGACGGTGTGCTGCGAGTCTTCGATCTGGCCACCGGAAAGAACCTCCTCACCGTGCAGGCCTACGAGGGGGTGGCGGCGAACTGGCATAGAGCTCGGTGGTCGCCCTCGGGAGACCGGATCCTCACGCATTCTCCCTATAGCGGCACACCCCGGGTGTGGGACGCCCAGAGCGGGGAGCTTCTGGTAGAGTGTGTGGCCGATGGCAACAGCTTGGCAGAGTGGGATGGGACACGGATCGTGACCTACCGCATGGATAGGGTCGTGAGAATCTGGGACGCCCGCACCGGGGAGCAGCTCCACGCCCTTACGGGGATCGAGGATCAGTACGTGTCCCTCTCCCCCGACGGCAAGTGGATCGCGACCTGGACCGGCCAAATCTGGGATGCCGAGACCGGCGAGCTTGCTTACACGCTCGCCGAATGTGAGGAGGCCATCGCGCAGGGCGAACGTTCGTGGTTCAGCTGGTCTCCGGACGGCGCACGGCTGGGCACGGGGATAGCCGGCACCGCATGGGTGTGGGACGCCGCGACGGGCGAGGAGGTCCTGGCCCTACAGACAGGTTATAGGGGCAAGGCTGACCTGAGGTGGTCACTGGACGGCCGGCGGTTGCTCGTCACCGGCTACACTGGGGACGACTCCCGAGCCGCGATCTGGGACGCTGCGAACGGCGAGAAGCTGCGCGAGCTTCCTTTCACCGATGGGTTATTCTACCCCATCGAGCCTTGGTCGCCCCAGGGCGATCGCATCGCGGTCCCGGACGCTCAGGGACACGTGACGATCTATGATGCGTACTCGGGCGTTGAGGTGCTCCGTCTGCCGGTCGGCACTGACAGGCCCTGCGTGACCTGGCTTCCCGACGGCAGCGGCTTTGCCACAGCGGGCGACGATCTGGCAAGGATCTGGCGCATCGCAGCGCCGGGGTTCACTCTGAGCAGCGAGCGTGACACCCCGCCCGACACGTGGGAAGGCCCAAACATCGCGGCTTGGTCGCCGGACGACACCCGGATCGCACGCCCCTTTGATGATGGCTCGGTCCGGGTCTGGGACGCGGCCTCACGCAGGGAGTGCGTCCGGATCACAAGGGGCATTCCTCGCCCTGGCATCGCGATCAACTGGGTGGCGTGGTCGCCGGACAGCGGGCGCATCCTGACGGGCGGCGGCGACGGCGGGGTGGAGATCTGGGATGCCGCGAGCGGTGCGCGCGTGCTCCGCCTGGCGGGGCACGGTGACGTTGCGCTGGATGAGCACTGGTCGGTCGGCCACGTGGTGATGGGCCTGGCCTGGTCGCCCGACGGCATGCGTGCGCTGACCACCGGACGAGATCACCGCGCGGTCATCTGGGATACCGCGACCGGCGCGGTGCTGCGGGAGTTCCCCGGCCGTGAATACTACGACGGAGCGTGGTCTCCCGATGGGCGACGCGTGGCGTTGTGTGACCAGTTCGGCTATGGCGGGCCCGTCAAGGTCTGGGATGCCGAAACGGGCGAGGCCCTGCTGACCCTGCTCCCCGACGACTTCGGGTATGGTACCTCTGGCGTAGCGTGGTCGCCGGACGGGACACGGATTGTGACCTTCAGTCTGGACGGCGTGGGGCGGCTGTGGGATGCCGCGACCGGAGCACTGGTTGGGACCTTCGCGGTTAGGGATTTCTGCTCGGGCGCTCAGTGGTCGCCCACTGGAGATCGGTTCCTCGTGGGCAGCTATGGCGTCGGCGTGCGGGTGTGGGATGCCGCGACGCTGCAGCAGGTCGCCGGCTACCCTGGCGGTCCCAGCGGCAGCACCGGGAGCTGGTCGCCGGATGGCACAGCCATTGCCATCGGATACGCCAACGGCGACACCAAGGTCTACCCCGCTTGGGAGTCGCTCGAGGAGCTGATCGCCTACGCCAAGGCGCACTGCGTCCTGCGCGAGCTGACACCGGAGGAGCGAGCCCAGTATGGGTTGCCGGAGAGGTGAGACGATGACGACCTATGCCCTGTACCTGCTGGGTCTGCCTCGGCTCGAGGTCGACGGATCCCCCGCACACATCGGGCGCCGCAAGGCGCTGGCGCTGCTGGCGTACCTTGCAGTAACCGGCGGCGCCCACACCCGTGATGCCCTCGCGGCGCTCCTCTGGCCCGAATGGGACGCCCCAAGCGCTCGCGCGGAGCTGCGCCGGCAGCTCGCACTGCTGCACGAGCTCCTCGGCCCGGAAGCACTCGAGGCCGACCGCGAGACGGTCCAGCTCAACCCCGACTTCGACCTCCGGCTCGACGTGACCGCGTTCCGCGCCCAGCTTGGGGCGTGCGCCGGGCACGGGCACCCGGTGACGGAGGCATGCCCCGACTGCGTGCCGCTGCTGGAGGGCGCGGTCGGGCTCTACGCCGGCGACTTCATGGCGGGGTTCACGCTCGGGGACAGTGCCGCCTTCGACGAGTGGCAGTTCTTCGAGGCAGAGGCCCTGAAGGATGAGGTGGCCTCGGCCTTGGTGCGCCTGGCCACCCGTCTCACCTCGCAGGGCGACCTTGGCCGCGCGATCGGCTACGCGCGGCGCTGGTTGGCGGTGGACCCCTTGCATGAGCCAGCACACCGGCACCTGATGGTGCTGTACGCAAAGTCAAACCAGCGGGCGGCAGCGCTGCGGCAGTACGAGACGTGCCGGCGCCTGCTGCAGGAAGAGCTGGGTGCTGAACCCTCGGCGCGGACGCAAGCTGCCTACCAGCAGATCCTGAGAGGGGAGGCCTTCCTGGCGCCCATCGCCGTCGAGGCGGTGCTGGAGCATCGCGCCCGGCAGGTAGGGCCGTGCCCCTACCGGGGGCTCGCCGCGTTCGGGGAGGCGGACGCGCCCTTCTTCTTCAGACGCGAGGTGTTTGTCAAGCAGTTGGAAAAGGCCATCGCGGCCCCGCCCTTTCTGACCGCGGGTGAACCTCGTGTAGATACTTCAATCCTCCATCCTGTCTGTCGGATTCGATATCACATGCGGAGCCTTCGTTTACACCTAAGGCATCGATCATATTCCAGCCTCCAGGGCTAGAGGGTTGCGCATCCACTAGCCTTCAAGCTATGCAGCCAACAAGTAGCAAGCCCACACTGTTCGGGATTGCCCACAACGCAAGACTCCTGTCTAGAGCAATAGCGATCTCTGAAACACACTCCTGAAGACACACTGACTAGGGTTGAAAAGCGGGAGGCCCCGCGGTTGTGCGAGGCGTCCTTCCGGTGCTATTCTGCGGCCGTGACGTGCTGACATCTCAGCTTAGCTGAGTACTAGACGGGCTGAGAGCACGACTACCCTTTGTCTGTTGTGATCAGAAATGCTAGTGTCACAAGGCCCAGCCGTTTGTCGCCGGTGCCCGGCGTGCTATAATCCCGGCACAGTTCAGCAGACCACAGCGCGAAAGGAACCGGCCATGACTCTTGCCGTCGTGATTCTTGCTGCGGGCAAAAGCACGCGGTTCAAGTCAGATACCCCCAAGGTACTCCACGACTTCGGCGAACGTCCCATGATCGACTACAACATCGAGCTGGCGACCGCGCTCTCTGGGACACCCCCCATCTTGGTTGTCGGCGAGGAAACCGAGGGCCCACTCCGTGAGTGGGCCGGCGACCGCGTCCGGTTCGCCTTCCAGGAGAAACGGCTGGGGACGGGGCACGCCGTACTACAGACCCGGGAGATGCTTCAGGGCAAGGCTGACCGTGTCCTCGTTCTGTACGGCGATATGCCGCTCCTCCGGACGTCGACGCTGCAGCGCCTCTGCGCTCTCCAAGATGAGCAACAGGCCAAGTTGGCGATGATCACGATCATCCGGGACGAGTCCCAAGGCTTCGGGCGCGTGCTACGTGACGACACCGGCAAGGTCGTACGCGTGGTCGAGGAACCAGAGGCCACCCCCAACCAGCTGCAGATCCGCGAGCTCAACGCCGGGATCTATATCTATGATGCCGGCTTCCTCTGGGACAACCTGCCGAAGATCGCGCCGAGCGCCGAAAAGGGCGAGATCTACTTGACCGATATGGTCGAACTCGCCACCACCTCAGGCGGTACGGTTGCCGACTTGGTCCTGGAGGATCCTTCCGAGGCCATGGGCATCAACACACGCGTCGACTTTGCGGCGGCCCTCTCTGTCCTGCGACAGCGCATCAACGACGGGTGGATGCTGGCTGGCGTCACACTCGTGGATCCTGCCTCCACCTATATCGGGCCCGACGTCACGTTGGGCCGGGATACCATCGTATTGCCCAACACGCACCTCAAGGGCGCCACAACCATTGGGGCGAACTGCGAGATCGGGCCAAACACGGTTATCGAGAGCTCAACCATCGGTGATCGCTGTCGGGTGACGGCGTCGGTGATCGAGCACTCCGAGATGGAGCACGACACGGACATCGGCCCTTTCAGCCACCTGCGCCCCGGCTCCCGGGTCTGCACAGGAGCCCACATTGGCAACTTCGCAGAGATGAAGAAGAGTACGTTGGGTGCCGGTTCTCACATGGGCCATTTCAGCTACTTGGGCGACACGACGACCGGTGAGCACGTCAACGTTGGCGCAGGTACGATCACGTGCAACTACGACGGCAAGCAAAAGCACCGCACGACCATCGGCGATCACGTCTTCGTCGGGTCCGATTCGCTCCTCATCGCGCCGGTCAAACTGGGCGACTGGGCAAAGACCGGCGCCGGTTCTGTCGTCACCCACGATGTCCCTGATCGCACAATCGTCTACGGCGTCCCGGCGCGTC
>JAFGNI010000693.1 GCA_016927095.1 Anaerolineae bacterium
ATCAACGATCGTCCAGTGGAAGGGTCATTTGTGTGGGCGGAGGGTGATAGTGCCATCGACCCCGAGACGTTGCGCTTCACGCCTGACCAACCGCTGCCGCGCAACGCCGTTGCGCAGGTCACTATCGACCGCAGCGCTCGGGCCCGCGCCGGTACAGATCACCGGAGCAGCCAGGCGACGCTCGCCGAACCCTTCTCCTGGCTCTTCTGGACGGTGAGGGATCCCGGGATTCTGGACACCTATCCGCAGGACGGCGATGAGGATGTGGAGGTGCACAGCGATGTCGAGATCTACTTCGCCAGCCCGATGCAGCGCGAGATGTTGCTCGACTACCTGACCATCATCCCGGCGCCGACCCAGGTCTATTCCTACTGGCACAACGCAGACACAGAACTGCGCCTGAGCTTTGCCACGCAACCGGCGACGGACTATCGCGTCGAATTGAGCGCCGACTATCCGGATCGATATGGTGCGCTCCTCGGCGAGTCGTTGTTGTTGCGCTATACGACCGGCGATCTCAGTCCCTATGCCAGCTTGAGTACCCTAGGCTCGATCGGGACCTTCAACGCCTACACCGATACGGTCATCTACGCGCGTCACCGCAACGTCACGCGGCTCGACCTGGCGCTCTACGAACTGCCGCTCGAGACCTTTATGCGGCTCCACGGCTACGGCAGCTACACGTATCGCCGCGACTTCCGCCCCTCGGGCACTACGCTCGTTCGCGAATGGTCGGTGCCGGTCGACGGGGACCGTAACACGACGTACCTGCGCCGGATCGATATGGTCGAAGCGAATGGAGAGCAGTTGCCGCCCGGCGTCTACTACCTGGAGCTCACGGCGCCCGAGGTAGTCCAACGGTATCCCGACGATGACCCGGATAGCACAACCTTCGTGCGCAGCACCGTCAACCTCGTCCTTAAGCAGTCGAGCACGGAGTCGATGGTCTGGGCCACCGATCTTGACTCGGGCGCCCCCCTCTTGGGCCTGGACGTGCGCTTCTTTGCCGGTGAGCGCACTGAATATGGCGCGGGGACGACGGACGATGACGGCCTGTGGATGGCGGAAGTACCTGAGGATGCCGGTACAGATCACCGGGTGGATCTCTGGGACGATGCCTTTGCCTTCACCGGTGAACCGGGCGATGCAGACTTCGCCGTTGCCTTCAACCAGTGGGACAACGGCATTGGCCCCTGGGACTTCGATCTGGCCAGTGACTATGGCAACAGCCGCTATATGGGCTATCTCTACACGGACCGTCCCATCTACCGCCCCGGTCAGACGGTCTATTTTAAGGGCATCGTTCGGGAGGACAACGACGCTGACTATGCGATCCCGGCAGATATTGCGGTCCTTGACGTGGTCGTCAGCGATCCCCAGGGCAAGGAGCTCTACGCTGAAGCCTTGCCGCTCAGCGAGATGGGGACCTTCTTCGATGAGCTGACCCTGGGCGGGGAGGCGCCGCTGGGCTGGTACTACATCCAGGTGCAAGGTGAACAGTGGGATTTCTACGCCAGCACCAGTTTCCGGGTGGCAGAGTACCGCGCTCCGGAGTTCGAGGTGACCGTCGAGACCGACCGGGATGCCTACCTCAATGGCCAATCGATCAATGTGACCGTGCAGGCCAACTACTACTTCGGGGGTCCGGTGGCCAATGCACCGCTGCAGTGGAACCTTCTCAGCAGCCCCCACGCCTTCCAATACACCTGTCCGGCCGGCGAGGTCTGCCCCCGCTACAGTTGGACCGACTACGAGCTCGAGGAGGACTATGGCGAGAGCTACGGGAGCTTCGGTCGTCTGATCGGGGAGGGTACGATGACGACCGATGGCGGCGGACGCGCGACCTTCCGCGTCCCGGCGGACATCGCCGAGGAGATCTCCAGCCGCCGCTTCACCATCGAGGCGAACATCACCGACATCAACGACCAGGTCGTCAGCCAGCGCACGACCGTTGTGGTCCACAAAGGCGAGTTCTACATCGGCTTGGCACCGGAACGCCGCGTGGCACGGGCCGGGCGTGCCCAGGAGATCAACCTGCTGACGGTAGATTGGGACAGCGCCGCTGTACAGGGCGTCGATGTCGAGGTCGTCGTGATGGAGCATCGCTGGTACAGCGTCCGTCAGGAGACCGAGGATGGTTACACTTATTGGACCTGGACCACCGAGGACATTCCCGTCTATACCACGACGACCACCACCGATGCTGAGGGTATGGCAACGATTGCCTTCACGCCGGAGTCCACAGGCAGCTACCGTATTCGTGCCACAGCGGAGGACGACGCCGGTACAAACCACCGGCGGGGGAACGAGATCCGCAGCAGCACCTATCTATGGGTGTGGGGCGGTGGCGAGACGGTCTGGCGCCGTGAGAGTACCAACCGGATCGACCTTGTCGCCGACCGTGATAGTTACGAGGTCGGCGATACGGCTGAGATCCTCGTCGCGTCGCCCTACAGCGGCACGGTCCAGGCGCTGATCACCATCGAGCGTGGCCATATTCTAGAGACTGAGGTGCGCGAACTGGCGGGCAGTACGGAGCTGCTGCGCATTCCTATCGAGGCAGCGCACATTCCGAACGTTTTCGTGTCCGTCGTGCTGATCCAGGGCGCGGCGGAGGCTAGCGGTTTTGGGGCGGCGGGCGCCGTTGACCTGAGCTCCTTGGCGAGCTTCAAGATGGGCCAGGCCATGCTGCCCGTCTCCACCGAGTCCAAACAGTTGCAGATCACCTTGACGCCGGACCAGGAGATGGAGGAGGGCGGCTTCTATCGCCCCCGCGAGACTGCCGTTTACGATGTCTTGGTCACGGACAGCGAGGGCAAACCCGTG
>JAFGNI010000136.1 GCA_016927095.1 Anaerolineae bacterium
AGCTGTTCCTTCTGAAGGTCACGATTCACCATTCAGGTTGGCGCTTCGAGGTTGCGCGCACCAGGAGCCTGGACTGCGAGAATGAATGGTGAATCGTCAATCGTCAGCTGCCATCATGTACCACGCCGCCACAAGTGGATCATCTTCCGAGCTGCGGGTATGGTGATCCTCGCCGGCTTCGACGATGACAATGTCGCCGGTGCGGACAGAATACTCGACGCCGTCGACGGGGACGACGCCCTGGCCCTGGATGAAGATGAAGACCTCGTCGGCATCCTCGTGCACGTGACGGGGTTCAGGATGGGCGATCTCGCCGGGCTTAAAGACATAGACGCCGCCGTGGCTGATCGTCTTGTCCCCCAGCAAAGCCGGAATCAACCGGGAGTCTGTGGGTTCAAGGTCCTCGATACGTAGTCGTTTCATGGTACTCCTGCCTCTCTGGCACGGATCACTGTCGTGCCACCAGCGCTATTGGGTCCATCGATGACTTACAGATTCACACGGATCGCCACGGATACGTGTTGCTTCAGAACACGCGTTCGGCTTTCTCCCAGATGTCCACATCGTAGGTTACGCCAAGACCGGGCCCTTCGGGAACGGGAACGACCCCGTCAACAATACCGAAAGACGGCGAGTACCAAGACACCGGCGCCGCCTGTCGAGCGTTCCACTCCTGGTGAGGCCCAAGATTCGGCGTTATCGAGCCGAACTGCACGACGGCGGCAGCTTCGGCGCCAACTTTGGGGCTGTGCGGCATGACTGGTATCCCGGCAGCGGCTGCCATCTCCGCGACACGCAGGCACCGCATCAGCCCGCCATTGTACATCATGTCGGGCTGGACCACGTCCACCACCCGGTCGCGGATCATCCAGTCGAAGGTCGGCAGGCTGGAGTCCTGCTCACCGCCGGCGACCGGAAGCGCCAGCGCATCCGCCACGCGTTTCGTCTTCCAGTAGTCCTGCCAAGGACAGGGCTCCTCCAGAAAGGCAACGCCGTAGTCCGCCAACAGGGCTGCCACCTCAATGGCATGGTCCGCGTCATAGGAGCCGTTGGCATCGACGTAGATCGTGACGTCATCGCCGAAGGTCTGGCGGGCCAGCGGGATGAGCCGGTCGGTGCGTCCGGGGGAAGCGTCGGCGTTCTGGCTCATCCGCCCACCGATCTTGAGCTTGACGGCGCGGGCGTTGGTCTCGGTCAGACGGTCGCTGAGCCAAGCAACCTCCTCGTTAGGCGTCGTGTCACGATTACCGCTGGAAAGATAGATCGGAATCTGCTCCCGCACCACGCTGCCCAGGAGGCGCCCGGCGGGTTGGTGGGTCAGCTGACCCAGCAGATCCAGCACGCTTAGCTCGACGTAGGCCACAGGGCACCAGAGGGCGATACCCGAGAGCTTGTAGGCGCTGCGATAGGTGTAGACGGCTTCGACGAGGCTGGGGAGATCTCGGGCATCCTTCCCGATAAAGCAGGGAAGGACAAAACGCTCGAGGATGGGCCAGAGGTAGGCTAATCGATCGTTGACCACGACCACGCCGGATGCGCCGTCCGCTGCCGTGACGCGGACGAGCCGATGGCCCTGGAACTGAAACCCTTCGATGGATGTGAGAATGACCGGGTCGGGTAGGACCTTGTGGAGGTGAGGGGAACATCCAAAGTCTTGCATATGTCGCCAGCCTTACGGAGCCAAAGGGCTAGGCCGCCATCCAAAGGCGCCTGGCGTTGGTTGGCCGCGCCAGGCGCCGACTACTATCGCGCAGCTGCTGCCGTTACGCAAGCGAGCTCTTGCTACGGGTGCGCTGTAATTCGTTGTTGGGCGCGCGTTTTGCCAACAGATCGAGGGAGATCTCGATGGACTCGCGGGCCTCAGCCGGTGTCGTGGTGCCGATCGTGACCATATCACAGTCGCGGATCGTGTTCCAGACAAAGGCCAAGCCGACGACCGGCAACAGGCGGCCCGCAGCCAGCGGCTTGATAGTCATCACGGGCTTCTTAGCGTTCTGGATGATGCGCATGATCCAGTCGGCCTCCACCTGCAGCAGGAAACCCGCCGCGTTGTAGAGCTGGATGTAGGTCTCGACATCGGCGCCGGTCTCGTCAGCGTAGATCACGGACTCAGGCATGTGGGTCGAGAGGCCCGGGATCATCCCGCGCTCGCGGATCATCGCGGTGTATTTGTCGATATCGCGAATCTTGCGCACCATCCGGTCGACCAGCGCATCGGTGATCGCCTGATGCGGCATGCAGAAGGTCGCGTTCATCTCCTTGCACTTGTCAAAGACGCGCGCCGGTTCCGCCTCTGCCGGGCCACCCGGCGTGATATTGAAGTGCGGCGTCAGGATGCGGATGATGGACTTGCCAGATCGCTGCTCGGCCTCCTGCACGGCCTCCTCCAGCTTGTCCGACATCGGCCCCATCACGGCGTCCACACCATATTCGAGAAAGACCGACAAGATCTCGGCCACGCTATCACGATCCTGGTAGGTCTTGATGAAGCTGTCCTTTGCGACACTGGTATGGGAATAACCCAGGAACCAGTTGGAACCAATCAACAAACGGGGCAGCGACACCCCGCCCACGGTAGTCCTCGGAAACTCGGTCATATAGCCTCCCTAATCTCAGTAGTGTACATGACGGCTTTACGTAGTAACGTCTAAACGTTAGAACGTTCCAACGTTCCAACGTTCTTCCCCTGATCGCAGATCGCGTGAGCCTGCGCTAGCGCTTCGTAGACATCGCCCTTGGGCTTAAACTCATGCCCGACGAAGAGATTGTACCCGGTTTCAGCGATCGCGCGACAGATGCCCGTGTAGTTCAGCTCCTGTGTGTCGTCGAAATCGCGCCGTCCAGGGACACCCGCCGTGTGGAAGTGGCCAATCCACCGGATGTTGTCCCGGATCGTGCGAATCACGTCGCCTTCCATGATCTGCATGTGATAGATATCGAAGAGCAGCTTGACATTGGGACTGTTCACCTGCTTACAGATCTCGATACCCCAAACGCTGTGGTCGCACTGGTAGCCCGGATGGTCCACCTTGGAGTTGAGCAACTCCATGTTCAGGTTCACGTTCTTGGCCTCGGCATAGGATGCGATCCGGCGCAGGCCGGCAACGGTGGCAGCCATAGCCTCCGCCTCGGGCACACCTTCACGGCGATTGCCGCTGAAGACGATCACACCTGGGATGCCCACATCGGCAGCGAGGTCGATCGATGTGCGGAGCTCAGCCTCGATCCGGTCGTGCTGTGCCGGATCGTTGAGCCCGACCGTCAGACTATCGTGGCCTGACATAATGGCGATCGCCAAGTCGTGCTGCCGGGCCAGGGCAACGGCCTCGCCAAAGGTCTCATCGCGGGACCAGAGCTCGATGGCGTCGAACCCCAACTCCGCAACCTTCGCCACGAATGTCGCCAGCGATGTCTCCGCCGGCTTGATCATCGGATAGCAGACAGACTGCTTGATGCGCATACCACACCTCCCTAGTCGCGGGCACGGAGCAGGGCCGTGCCCAGCAGGCCCAGCGCAGCGCAGACCGCGCCGGTGATCGCAAACATCGGCTGGATGCCCATACCATCGGCCAGGATGCCGCTGAGCCACGGGCCTGCGAACATCCCAATCGCGTAGACTGCCTGGTAGAGCCCCATCGCCGTCGCGCGCTGTGCATCGTCCACGTAGCGGATGCTCAGCCCCATCAACACCGGGTAACCGACGCCACTGGCCAAGCCCATCAAGACCTGACCCACAAAGATCAGGGACACGCCCTGGGCCAGCACAAAGGCCCCCATACCCAAGCCCGTGAAGATGAAGCTCAAGGCCACCATCCTGCGTGAGCCAACCCGGTTCACCACCGCCGTGGTAGCGAGATTGCCCAGAAGAACCAATCCGATGTTCATGCTGACCAAGAGACTCAGGGTCACATCGCTAGCCCCAAGGTTCTTCGCAAGGTTGGTCGTGAACCCAAAGGTGGAAGACCAAATCGTGTACTGCATCACGGCGCCCAGCAGGGCAGGGATCAACACATCCCGTCGGACGATAAGGGCACCCACCTGACGCAATGACTTCTGGTTGTTGGTCCGTGGCGGCTCCTTGACAAAGAGCATGACCGGAATGGCCAACCCGGCGGCGACGGCTGCTACGTAGAACGACAAGCTGTAGCCACCTAGCGCGTTCAGAGATCCGGTCAGGCCCGTGATGATCATCCGTGAGATCGCGTTGACCGCGGAGAGCATTGCCGAGGCCCGGACGGCATCCTCTGGCGGGAAGAGACCACTAAAGGCCACGACAAGCAAGACCCAGGCGCTGGCAGCGAATCCGGTGAAAGCCCGGCCAATGGCCAGGCCAACGACGCCGTCGGAGAGCGCCATCAAGACGGCGCCTAGCGCCGAGAAGGCCAAGCCGCCGATGATAAAGGGCTTCCGCCGTCCAACCCAGTCGGCCACCACGCCGAGCGGGAACCGAATTACAGCCTGCCACAGGCCGTACATGGCCAATACCACGCCCACCATGGCCAAATTCGTTGCCTTCGACTCTACGTAGACGGAGAGGGTGGGCATGTAAGCATAGAGCGAGGCCCAGAAGAGAACCACCACAGCTAGATAAAGGACGATCAAGCGACGATCCGAAGAAGTCCGAGAACGTGTCTGCATCAGCGTGAGCTCCTAAGAGAGGGCTATAGGTCGTGCGGCGATGAATGCCGCCTATCTGACCTCGGCAGCGTGCAACAGCAGGCCACGTTCGCGCACCACAGTCTGCACATCGAGGATTGCCAAGGCATCGGGTGTTGTGCCGTATTCGATCGCGAGGGCGGCGGCGACCCCGGCAATCTCGCCGGTCAACGCCGCGGGTGGGATCACACGGGCGACCTCCCAGGCCTCACCTTCGGCAGACATACAGCGACCAATGGTCAGCAGGCCCTTGACGCGCTGTGGTAGCAGCGCCCCATAAGGAATCTCGCGCAATGGTCCGCCCTTGCGCCAGTCAGGGATCACCCCCACCGAGGTGTCAATCTCGACGTTCTCCTGATCGGGCAGCATCGTCTCCAGACCATGGATCCGGCGCGTGGTCCGGAACTGCGCCATCGCCGGCAAGGTCACCGGAAAGACCTCGTGTCGCCCCTCGACACCGATCTCCCCCTGCTTCGCCCGGTAGTGCTCGCGCAACAAACGACGCCCTTCCAGGACGAAGTCGGTGACGTCTGCACCATCTGTGCCGCCGTAGGTGCGATGTCCTTCGGGGTGACCGCGACCGTTTGCATCGGCACCCACGCGTACCATATCCAGAAGCGTCGTGCCCGGGTCGGCCACAGCCTTCTGAGCCCGGTTCAGGGAGGTCTGCATTGCCCAAAGGGAGAGCCAGTTATCGCCATCCACACAGGGCGCTCCGGCGCGGTAGGCGATATCGGCATCCCCCGTGGCATCGATCACACACTGGGCGTTGAGCTGCCCGCGACCGCTCTTATTCTCGACCACAAGGCCGGCGACGCGGGAGCCCAGCAGCACCGGCTCACTGACCAAAGTGTCCAGCCACAGATCGGCTCCGGCCTCGATGAGCACCTCGTCCAGCGCGAGCACGAACGAGGCCGGCGAGAACGGCGTGCTGTAGCGCCCGCGCTCCCGCCAGGCCGGGACCTCGCCGGGACCGTACTTGATGCTGAGATGGAGCAACACCTCAGCAATCCCATAGATCACCTGGTGGCCCCGACCGTCGCAGAGCGGTAGGTAGATGTTGACCAATCCCGTTGTCGCCAGACCACCGACCAGGACCGTCTTCTCAACCAAGGCAGTGCGCATGCCCGCGCGCGCAGAGGCCAAAGCCGCCGCTACCCCCGCGACGCCGGCGCCGGCTACCACCACGTCATAGTCGCATTCAAACGCCAACTCTTACCCTCCTCCGTCCACGGGCACGCGGTCCGGCGATGGACGCGGACCGCGTTAGCATACAGCCACCCGATGAGTATACCCGAGTCCTGAGAAGACGAAACACGGGGCGGTTGTGGGTGAGAGGGAGCGATCTATACTGGCTTAGGAACAGATACCTATGCAGACGGACCTCCCCGTGTTCGAGCCGGATCGACGTTTGGACTGTGTAGTTCCAAACGCGTGATCCGGCGGGCCCGTCATGGAGTCAGCCCTTCCCGCGCAAGTACGATAATATGGTGCTGAATGAGCTAACCATGCTGGGCGAGCCTATCGCCTATGGCCGCACAGCCGAGATCCACGCGCTCTCCGACAACCGAATCCTCAAGCTCTGCTACGATTGGGTCTCTGAGGGCGCCGTGCGGTATGAGGCTAGGATCGCGCGTGCAGTCCACGACGCCGGACTCCCGGTGCCGGCGGTGGGCGAGGTGCGGGAAGTCGACGGACGATTTGGGGTGGTCTACGAGCGGGTTGAGGGCCTCTCTATGTTCAGGGTCCTCGCTGCCAAACCCTGGCAGTTGCCGCGTCACGCGCGAACGTTGGCAGTGCTCCACGCCCAGATGCACGGGATCGCTGCGATCGCCGGCCTCCCCGCACAGCGACAGCGGCTGCAGGACAAGATCC
>JAFGNI010000137.1 GCA_016927095.1 Anaerolineae bacterium
CCGGACACACTCGCTAGCGATGCTTGGGTGGTCCAGCCACAACGGATCGATCACAGGTCCTATGTGGGCGCACCCATACGCATCTCTAACCGGACTGAGGGCTTCATCAACGTCAACAGCAGCCGAACAGGTCAGTTCACGCACCAGGACGCCGAGAGACTCCGCGCCTTCGCCAACCATGCAGCCATTGCGTTGCGTAATGCCGAGCTCTTCCTCGAAGCGCAACAGCACGCTGACGAGCTCGAACGTCGCGTCGCAACACGCACAGAAGAACTTCAGGTACGCACGGCCTGGTCTGAGGCCATACTCCGCAGCACGTCGGATGGCATCTTAGTCACGGACGGCGAGGGCAGTATCATCCAGGCAAACCCCATCGCAGCCCGCTGGCTAGACCAGAATCTGCGCCCAGAGGACGCCGACGCCCTCCGCAACGCGATCAAGACAGTGGTGCTACACGCTACCGACCTTCCTGAGCAGCTGTTGGCACTGGCCGGCGTCGATCTGGAGCTGCGAGCATCCCCCATCGATGAGCGGTCCACAGCCTATGGCGCCGTCGTGGTGGCGATCCACGACGTTACCCACCTCCGCGCCCTGGACAGGATGAAGTCTCAATTCATCTCCGACGTATCTCACGAGCTGAGGACGCCGATTGCGGCGATCCGCCTCTATGCCTCACTGATTCAGAAGAGCCCAGAAGACCGTCGCAAGGATTACTTCGCCTTCTTGGACCAGGAACTGGATCGCATCACCAGGCTGGTGGAGGGTATTCTGCAGATCGCCAGGCTGGAAGCAGGTCACGTCGAGCTGAAGCTGCAGTTGGTAGACCTTGGCTTACTGATCACCACCGCCGCCCAGAGCTACACAACGCCGGCCACGGCAAAGGACCTGGAGATCACCTACGACGTCCCCCCCCAGCAGATCAGCGTCTCCGCGGACCCGGCGTGGCTGATCGTCGTGGTAGACAACCTGATAGAGAATGCCCTGTTGTACACGGATCAGGGCACGATCTTCTTAAAAGCGGACATCGCCACAGTTGGGGAACGCCGGCTGGCACGCTTGCAGGTTCGGGACACTGGCATCGGCATTCCTAGCGACGAGTTCCCCCACATCTTTGGGCGCTTCTTCCGTGGCGATGAAGCACGTACGCGGCAGATACCCGGCAGCGGCCTTGGCCTTGCCATCGTCAAGGGAATCCTGGACGTGCACGGTGGTCAGATCACGGTGGACAGCACAGTGGGCCATGGAACCACGATCACAGTCCTCTTGCCACTTGCGCCCAGGACAGACTAGGGCATACTAAGATCTAACCTAGTTGCGCGTCCTTGTCGGAGGGCCCAGGGGTGGTGATGGGAAAGAAACGCATACTCGTCGTGGAAGACCACGATCTTCTTCTCTACGCGATCCGCGACATCCTGGATGCTGAAGGCTACGAGGTGGTTACCGCAACCGATGGCATCGATGCCCTCGGGAAGATGGGCGATGCCACGCCGGATCTCATCATCGCGGACATCTCGATGCCGCGGATGGATGGCTACCGCTTCTTTGAGGAGGTGCATGCTCATCCTGAGTGGGTGCCCATTCCCTTCATCTTCCTGACAGCACGTGCAGAGCGCGAGGATCGGCTAAGGGGCAAAGCCATGGGCGCTGAGGACTACATCGTGAAGCCCTTCGATCCCCAGGAGTTGGTCATCGTGGTCAACTCACGCATTGGGCGGGCAGAAGCGATTCGTGAAGCAACCGAGACCGAGTTCGAGGACCTCAAGCAGCAGATTATCACGCTCTTGAGCCATGAGCTCCGCACACCGCTGACCAGCGTGTACGGCTATACCGAGCTCGCCCTCGAAGAAGCTACCGGACTCCCCCCTGGGGACTTTCAGCAGTTCCTGGTGGGCATCAAGAGAGGTGCCGACCGGCTGACCCAGCTCGTCGAGGATCTTCTGATGGTTGTGCGGCTCGACACGGGCGAACTGCAACGAGAGTTCGATCTGCTGAGCACCGTCCAGGACAACCTGTCTGAGATGATCGTCCGCACCGCTAAGGTTGAGGCCGTCAAAGCCGCAACGCAGAGCGTACAGCTGGAGCTGGATGTACCACCGGATCTACCCCCGGTGCTGATTCACGAGTTCTTCCTGAGCGATGCACTCTCGCGGGTCATTGATAACGCCGTCAAGTTCTCCCGGAAGAATGAGAGAAGGGTGCTGATTCGGGCATTCGCGGCTGATGACCACGTCAGCATCGTCGTTCAGGATTGGGGCGTGGGGATCCCGCAGGATCAAATCGATCGGCTCTTTGAGAGATTCGGGCAGATCAACCGTAAGGAGATGGAGCAGCAGGGCACTGGTCTCGGACTGGTCATCGTCAAGGCGCTCAGCGAGTGCATGAATGGTCATGTCCTCATCGAGAGTTCTCAGCGTGAACCCTCTGGAACCACCGTCACGATCCAGCTCCCGGTCGCGCATCCACCAAGCTAGCCGCTAGTGAGACACTTAGCCACAGCCGGACTCTCATCGAGTCCGGCTGTGGGGATTCCTCGATAGAGCTGCCGGCATAGGCGCCGGCCCCTCACTACAGAACGACAACCAGCGTACCCGCCTCTGCCGCTTCTGCTTTCTGGGTATAGTCGTCGTAACCGATTACCGGATCAACCCAGCGGAAGATCCAACGTGCGGCATCGGCTGTGGCGTTTACACATCCGTGACTGTGAACGCGACCGTAGTCGTTGTGCCAATAGGTGCCGTGGATCGCGACGCCGCTCCAAGTGAAATAGACCGGGAACGCGACACCCGGCAAGTCATATGGGTCGGCGATGTTGCTTACAGCCATGCGTCGCGTGTGCCGCTTGTACAGCACGCGGAACTCACCTCGCGGCGTTGCCGTGCCGGCGTGACCGGTGGCGACTCTCGTGGTGAAAACTGACTCTTCGCCCTCCAGACACGTCAGGGTCTGCGAAGCCCGGTCAATCTCGATACGCTTATCGGGATGCCCCGGCGAGATGGGCGTCAGAGCCTGCGGAGGGATCAACTCCAGCGATGAAGCAGGCACGAAAACGCTCGGTCGCCAAGGTGTGTAGCCTTCCTTCAGCTGATACCAAGCTTTGTTTGCATCACCAAACACCGTGGCCACGACACGATAGACGGTATCGTAGTAGAGCTTGGCGGCGACGTAAGGGCTGGTCACCGACCAACGAGCTTCAGCCCAAGGTTGGGCAACCCGAGCCCAGAATCCCGCCTCGGGTACCGTTCGCACCACGGGTTGCGGCTCGTCACGAACGGGCTGAACGTAGCCGCTGTGAATGTAGCCTCCCTCGGTCAGATACCACACAGGATTGGAGGGCCAAGGGGGCTCTCCTTCGACTGCGCCCTGTAAGGGGATGATCTCATCGCGGCTCTTATAGGCCACCACCTCGCCACTCGCCGAAGGTGTGGCGCGCACCGCCTGTCGCCACCACGTGGCAATCCGGCCCAGAGGCGCGGGCGCCTCCTGGATCTCCACGTCAGGCGTTTCCTCAACAGCCAGGACCTGTCCTGCGACCGGCACAGCCAGCGGCACTGCAGCCGCCGCGACCAGCTTCAGAAACCGACGTCGGCTAAGCGATGGTCCAGACCGCCCCGTTCTCTCGTCACCCATGCCCATGTACGAAGCCCCCTGCCGTTGACCAAGTATTCCATGCATCGCGACCCCTCCTCGGACTGTCCTTCACTACGATATCCCGATACGTCTTCCCAAAGAAACACCCCAAAGAGTCTATAACAACCGTGGCACCTCGCAAGCTGCTACTGGACGGCAATCGCAGCTTAGCTGCGCGATCCGAAGAAAGACACGACGACAACCACCCCACCTAGGCTGAGCACTGCCGCAAGCGCAAAGGGCAGCCCTGTGCCAATTTCCACGAGCGCTCCGCCGACCAGGACGCTCAGTGTCATAGCCAAGTTCCAGAGCAGATCGAGCGCGCCGAGCGCGCGTCCCTGTGTCTCGGATGGGACGCTACCGGACACAATGACCGGCATGAGCGTCGACAGCGACCAAGCTGCAGCGACGCCAAGGCAACCGAAGGCGAACAATCCCCAAGCCTGCCGGGCGAAGACCGCCTGCCCGATAGCTGCCACGGATACCACGGACATAGCAATGAGAGTCGGCATGCGTGCTCCCCACCGATCGGCAGCGCGCCCTGTCCCAAGCTGAGCTACGGTTGCGATGATCTGGCTGGTTGTCGCAAAGAGCGCCACCGACGTCTTGGTGCCTTGCGCGGCGTAGATCAGGAGGGGGATAAGCACCAAGCTCATCCCGTAGTAGCACGTGGGCAGAAACCGCATCAGCCCAAGCCGCATCATGCGTCGGTGCCTGGCAATCTCCAGATATCCTGCAAGTGTCACGCGCCAGCTAACACCAGCCTGGCGCACCCGTGCACGGTTGAGGCGCGGCATCAGCCCAAGTGCGAGCAGAGCGTTGAGAGCAGCGAGGCTTGTCAACAACCTTGCGAAAACACTATAGCCCTGCGCATCTAGGATCTGACCGGCAACGGGACTGCCGAACGCGCCGCCTAGGGTGAATCCCCAATGGTAGAATGCCGAGACGACACCTATACTCTGCGGTCCCGCGGCACGGATTAGATAGCTCTGTGCTCCCAACGAGGCCAGGGTCATCGCGAGTCCACTCACCGCCCACAGCCCACCAACAAGCCATGGCGCGCGAGCGAAATACACCAAGCTGCTCAACACGAAACCGGCAAGGCCAACGACTAGCGTCCACTTGCGCCCCAAGGTATCGATGAGGCCGCCTCCCACAACAGCCGCTACTATGCCGGCGACTTGTGCCAGGGAGACAAAGGACGAAGCCAAGACCGCAGTGAGCCCCAGAGCTTCACTGACGTAAATGGGGAAGAAATAGCGCTGCGCAGAGATCACCATGCCGTTGAGGAGCTGCACAAGCAGCAACACGGCAATCGGCCAACGGCCCTGAGCCCCA
>JAFGNI010000694.1 GCA_016927095.1 Anaerolineae bacterium
CGGCTCTACATCGCGCGTGCCCCGCTCTACCTTCTGCGCAACGGCAACAACAGCCGGTATGCCTATACCGAGGCCGAGCGCGAGCGGGTGATGAAGGCCTGGAAGTCCAAAGGCAAAGTCACTATCCAGCGCTATAAGGGTCTGGGCGAGATGAACCCCGGCCAGCTCCGCGAGACGATCTTTAAGCAAGGCGACCCCGATCCCTGGTTCAACGAACACATGGTGCGGGTGACCGTCAATGACGTGCATGCCGCCAACACGACGATGTCGCTCTGGATGGGAGGCAGCCCCACCCAGCGCCGCGAGCACCTCATGACCTACTGGGACGGCGATGTGGTGGAGAACGGCGCCGACGACTAGCCCGGTAACCTCCACCTGGGCGCGATCTGACTGGAGAGGAAGGAACTCAGAATGGCAGCTACAGCAACCGGGGTCATAGAACGACCCATTGCCGAACCCATCACCGATACAATCGAACTCCATCGGGATATGACCGATGCTTATATCGGCTACGCGCGAGAGACCATCACCGACCGCGCGCTGCCTGACGTGCGCGACGGCTTGAAGCCGGTGCAACGCCGCATCCTCTACGCAATGCACGATCTGGGGCTCCTGCACAACCGCCCCCACAAAAAATCCGCCCGCATCGTCGGTGAGGTGTTGGGCAAGTACCATCCCCACGGCGATTCCTCCGTCTACTTGGCGATGGTGCGGATGGCGCAGGACTTCGTCATGGAGGTACCCCTGGTCGATGGTCAGGGCAACTACGGCTCGATCGACGGCGACTCGCCAGCAGCGATGCGGTACACCGAGGCGCGGCTTACCGAACTGGCCGAGATGATGCTCCAGGATCTCCAGATGGACACCGTCGCCTGGCAGGACAACTTCGACGGCTCGCTACAGGAGCCCACGGTCCTGCCCTCGGTGCTACCTAACCTACTGGTCAACGGCGTTGATGGGATCGCCGTCGGGATGGCGACCAAGATTCCGCCGCATAACCTGGGCGAGGTCTGTGATGCCGTGGTGCACGTGGCCAAGAACTGGAAGCGACGGCAGAAGATCACCGTCGACGAACTCATGGAGATCATCCCTGGACCGGACTTTCCCACCGGCGGCTTGATCTACCGCTACCGCGAGAACGGCGGCGACGAGCCCGAGGACGTGATCCGCCAGGCCTATGCCACGGGCCGGGGACGCATCGTGATGCAGGCGCGGATCAAGCTGGAGGATATTGGCGGCGGCAAGACCAACATCATCATCGACGAGCTTCCCTACGCCGTGCTGAAGACCACGGTCATCGAGAAGCTAGCGCGCGAGGTGCGCGACGGGCGTCTCAGCGGCGTCACGGACCTCCGGGACGAGTCGGACTACACCGGTATGCGGGTCGTCATCGAGCTTTCCCGCAACGCCAGTCCCGATGACGTGCTGACCGAGGCGATGAAATACTCACAGCTCCGTGAGACCTTCGGTGTTATCAACTTGGCGCTGGTGCCCCAAGAGGACGGCACGACGCGGCCGATGGAGATGCCCCTGGTCGATTTGCTGACCTACTTCGTCCAGCACCGGCTGACGGTGATCGAGCGCCGGAGCCGGTACGAGCTGGAGCAACGGCGCGCCCGCCTGCACATTGTCGAGGGGCTGCTCAAGGCGCTGGACATCCTGGATGAGGTCATTGACACGATCCGCCGCTCACGCACCTCGGAGACGGCGCACAGCAACTTGATGCGGAAGTTTGGCTTCAGCGATCCGCAGGCGACCGCGATTCTGAACATGCAGCTGCGACGCCTAGCTGCGCTGGAGCGCCGCCGCCTGGTGGACGAACAGAAGGAGCTCCAGGTGCGCATTGCCTATCTTGAGAGCCTCGTGGGCTCGGAGGCAAAGCGCCTGGGAGTGGTGATCGAGGAGACCACCGCGTTGAAGAAGGCCCACGCGCAACCACGGCGCACCGTAATCATTGACGCCGAAGAGAACGCTGCCGGTAGGGGCACCTTCACCACCCAGGCTGACCTCGTGATGCCGGAGGGCCGGCAACTCGTCATCCTCACCCCCAACGGCCTGCAGCGCCGGGACGCCACAGGCTACTACTACCGTGTCGATGAGGGGCTGACCAGTCGTGCCCCCGCCGGTGGAGGCCACCTGGCCCATCTGGAGGTCGAGCCAACCCAGGAGGTCCTGCTCTTCTCGAGCAAAGGCCGTGGCTGGAAGGGCGCGGTCGGCTTCATCCCGGAGGAGGCCGGCCCTGAGGCGCTGGGCTTGGAGAAGGGCGAGGAAATCGTCGGCATGGCCATTCCGGCACCCGGTGGCATCCTTGTGATGGTCAGTCAGAGTGGCAAGGTCAAACGTACGAAGGTCGAGGATCTCTCGTTGCTCGACCGGACGTGGGATACTGTGATGGGATTGGCCGACGAGAGCGATCGACTGCTCACCGGGACCCTCGCGGGCGACGACGCGCACATCGTCTTCTACACGCGAGAGGGACAGGTCCTGCGCATCGAGGCCACCAGTGTCAACCCACAGCAGACCGGCTCGGCCTCAGGTGTAGCGGGCATCAACGTCCGCAAGAATGACCAACTTCTGGGTGCCGCCATCATCCCCAATGGTGCCGACGAGAAGACTTGGCAGCTGGTCGTGGTCTCGGAAAACGGTTATGCCCACCGTTTCTCCTTGGTTGAGATCTCGGTCAAGGGCCGCGCGACGATGGGCGTCCGGGCCTTGCGAAGCACCAAGTCCAGCGGCAAGCTTGCTGACCTGACCTTTGGGAAAGCCGATGACGCCGTTGATATTTACCTGCGGGATGGCCGGCGCCAGCACATCCCCTTCGCACAGATCCCCGAGACCTCGCGCGACGTCACGGGCGATCAGCTGGTGAAGGATCCAAAGAAAGAGCCGGTGGTAGAGGCGGTGGTGTTAAGATAGCGATCAGCTGACAGCTGACAGCTACCCGCTACCCGAGCGCTTCCCGCATAAACGCCGCCAGATCCGCCTTGAGCTTGATCAGCGACGGCTTGTGCGCGTACATCATATGCCCCGCCTCGTAG
>JAFGNI010000138.1 GCA_016927095.1 Anaerolineae bacterium
GACCGTGAGATCGCGCAGCACCGCGAGCATGGCAATGGCTATCTCGCCTTCAAGATGAACCAGCTTGTCGATGAGCGCTCTATTCAGGCACTCTATCGCGCATCACGCGCTGGGGTCAAGATCGACCTGCAAGTGCGCGGCACCTGCTGTATCCGCCCAGGGCTGCCCGGCATCAGTGAGAACATATCTGTGACGTCGGTCGTGGGACGGTTCCTCGAGCATCCGCGCATCTACTACTTCTACAACAACGGGCAGGAAGAGATCCTGATGGGTAGCGCCGACCTGATGCCGCGCAACCTGGACCGCCGCGTGGAGACACTCTTTCCGGTGGAGGACCAGAGCTTGTTGCACGCCATTCGAGACAGGATCCTGCGAGTGCATCTGGAGGATACAGCCCAGGCCTGGACGCTGCTGTCCGACGGCTCCTATGAACGCCGCCGGCCGGCGCCTGGCGAGCCGCCGCTCAACTCACAGCTTTGGATGCTGGAGCATCGGGGAATCTGGGACCGCGAGGCATCGGAGGTCTAGTCCGGCGCCTCGCGGGTGCCACCTCAGGGCTGCCGCACCAGAACCATCAAGCGGTAGCCCGTGGTGTAGATCTCACTACAGATTCTGCTCGATGGCTGCCTTAAGGGCGTCGGTCACGATGTCGATGGGCTGGTTGCCGTCGATGCCAACAAGAAGGCCGGCGCCTCTGTAGTACTCGATCAGCGGCTTGGTCTGCGCCTCATAGACCTCCAGCCGCTTGCCGGCCGTGGCCTCCGTGTCATCGTCCCGCTGGTAGAGCTCCCCGCCACATTTGTCGCACACCCCCGCAACCGCGGGCGGCGCGAACTTCATGTGGTACGATGCGCCACAGACACGGCATAGACGGCGCCCTGTCACGCGCGCGATCAGCTCATCACGCGGAACCTGGACGTCGAGGACCAAGTTGATCTTGTTGCCCTGCTTTGCCAGGGCAGCGTCCAGCGCCTCAGCCTGGGCCAGTGTGCGCGGGAACCCATCGAGCAGCGCGCCGCTGGCACAATCGGGCTGCGCCAGGCGGTCGAGCACCATCGCGATGGTGAGGTCGTCCGGGACCAACTCACCCCGGTCCATATAGCCCTTTGCCTGGAGGCCGAGCTCAGTCTGGTTTTTCAGGTTATAGCGGAACAGATCCCCGCTGGCGACGTGGGGAAGCGCAAGGCTCTCCTGCAGCCGGTCAGCCTGGGTACCCTTACCCGAGGCCGGGGGGCCCATCAGGATGACGTAGGTTGGGTGTTGTGTCATTGTGTTACTCCTTTTCGGTTCGTTGGTTACACACGCATATGGCTGTGGACTTACGGCGCGCCGTCGGTTTCCGGGCGCTCGATTGCTGATATCGCTTCCTCGACCAGTTGTGGAAACCGAGCCTCGAGGAAAGATCGCCAGACGGTCGGCGCTCGGGTGAGGAGTGCCTCGATCCTGCTCTCCTGCGCGGTCAGATACGCCGCCAACGCGCCGTTGACAGCGGGTCTGTCGGTAGCCGTGACCGGCATCCCCGGACTCCATAGTGTGTGGGCCTGCTGAGGCGCCTCCCAGGTCCCGAAGCCCGTCACCGCGCGCAGGTGCTCCGCAGCGACCCGTGCGTCCTGTAGATCACCAAGGAAATCCTGGAGGGCCTCCATTGCTGTGATGGCCTCGCGGGCCGTGGGACCGAGGATATCGCGGAAGAACTCCAGCGTGTAGCGGAGCCGCTTCACATCAATGCGTAAGGCATGGTAGGTGGCGAGAGGAAGTCCCTCTGTAGCGACCAGAGCACCATGGTTGAGCACCGTGGTCAGTCGCTCCTGGACGATGACCGGTACGAGATCGGAGGCGCGGCGTGCGCGCGCCTTCTCGGGCATACCGGCGCGCAGTTGATCCCAAAAGGCTTTCTTGAACTTGGCATACGCCTTGCTGCTCAGATGCGCGAGCATGTCGTTCCGCCGCCCGATGTACTCCACGTCCCAGACGTGGAAGAGAAGCGCAAAGTCGCTCGCCGATAGCTGAGCCTCGGCCAGGTAAGCCATCGTGTAGTCACGGAAGACATCCATATCGCGGACCGCGCCCAGGACGGTCGCCGTCTGCGATAGGCCTTTGCGAACCCGCTTGAGCACGTCGTTATCCAGGTACGGCTCGGCGATCCAGAATGCGGTGCGCATCCGGCGCGTCGCGACCCGCATGTCGTGAAGCTCCTCGGGGTCCGTGCCATCGTAGCTGCCCTGCTCGTGGTCCTGCATACGGAGGAAGAGTGGCATCAGGATCTTGCTCATCGCCCTGCCGAATGTGTCGTTAGTGCGCACTTTGTGGCTCTTGGGTTTGTCGGCACCCCCGCGACTGGCAAATGCCAGACCCCGCTCGAACTTGCTCGTGGGCTGTGGGATAAGGCCAGGCATGCCCGCGAGCTCCGCCAGCATACAGTCAAGATCCTTCTCGGTGCGCCCAGGCCCCAGCTCGATTTCGAGTTCCGTGAAGGTCTGCTGAGTCCGTCCATTTGGGAGTGTGACGACACCGGTATCCAGGGCCATATAAGCGACCCTGGCGCCCGATGCGTCCACGACGTGGCGCAGCAGACGCTGCTGCTCGACGGTGAACAGCAGTTCCAGGGGTTCATCATTCGTCAGGGTGCAGATCTCATCGCGCACCGGTCCCTCAGGCCACTCGCAGGGGACCAAGCCGCTCAGCGCCTCCGGCTCCTCGACCTCCAGTTCCTCACGGTGGTGTACACCGCCACTCACGAATCCAAGGCTCTTGAGAGAGAGGAGCGGGTAACCGTCCTGCAGACGCCGGCGGAAGGCATGGCCACTTCCATAGATGGAGCGATCCGGGGTATCGAGGTAGGTGTCATACAGGTGGATCGCTTCGCCAGGCGTGAGGTCATACTCGCCCAGGTGCACGAGCGACCTGAGTGTTGCGAGCGTTTCCTCGCTGAGAACCGAGAATTTGGCTTCGATCTCCATTGTGCCTGTGACCCTGCCGGCGGCTGCTCCGGCGTAGAGACGCTCTGCTGGCGCGTCTTCCATGTATGCGGAAGATGGGCTACCGCCCCTTCTCTGCACCTACCTCGGATTATACCATGCCCCATCCCTAATCCCTCCAGTGGTATACTGCCAGCGATGAACGCACGAGATCGCGTGATCGCCCCATGGCAAAGCCCGGTGCCTCTGACGGGTGTGCTGGCGTTCGACGTGCCACACTACCTGGAAGCGTTCGGTTGTGCCTTCACGGCGGCGCACTGTGCAGCCGTTGCCGATGAGGCGCGTGCCCTGGCGGGCGCATTTGGTGTTGAGCCCGCACGGGCCGAGGCTGCCGGGTGGCTGCACGACGTCAGTGCGGTGATTCCGAGAACGCGGCGGATCGCGATCGCGCTGGGGTCGGGCGTACCTGTGCTGCCCGAGGAACATGTGGCTCCGATGATCCTGCACCAGAAGCTCTCGGCGGTTCTGGCGGAAGCCGTCTTTGGCGTCGAGGATGTTGGGATCCTGGATGCTGTACGCTACCATACGACGCTCCATCCCGATGCTGACCCGCTTGCCAAGGTGGTCTTCCTGGCGGATAAGATTCGCTGGGATCAGGCTGGGGAGCCACCGTATCTCGCCGCTCTGATACGAGCGTTGGAGGCGGGCTCGCTCGATGCGGGAGTCTGCGTCTACCTCGGCTTCCTTTGGGAGCGGCGCGCCACGCTGATGGTGATTCACCCGTGGATGGCCGCAGCGTATTGTAGTCTCTGCGAAACAGCCGGAGGTTGTCCGTGACCGTTGCTCAGTCTGAGTCCCCTGTTGTTGTGGTCATCTCGGCTGATGTCGAATGGGAGGTGGCCCGGCCCCGGCTGATCGACTTGTTTGGGGCGACCGATGCCGCACCAACGCCGTACGGCGCGGTGATGGTGGGCACTGCGGAGACCGCGGCCGGCCGGGTGTCACTGCGCTTCACACACGGTGGCTGGGGCAAGATCGATGCTGCCGCATCAGCGCAGCACGCGATCGACCGGTGGGCGCCGTCGCTGCTGATTAACCTGGGAACGTGTGGGGGTTTCGAGGGCGCTATCGCGCGCGACACCGTCATCCTGGTCACTCGCACGCTGGTCTACGACATCGTCGAGCAGATGGGCGACCCTGATGCTGCCCTTGACCACTATGCGGTTGACATCGACCTCACGTGGCTCAGAGAGCCGTACCCGCTGCCGGTTTGGCCGGGTCTCCTACTATCGGCCGACCGTGATCTGGTGCCCGCTGAGTTGCCCGCACTCCAGCGCCGGTTCGGAGGCGTCGCGGGTGACTGGGAGTCCGGCGCGATCGCGCACGTCGCTGCACGTAACGGCACGCGCTGCCTCATCCTTCGCGGTGTTACCGATATGGTGGGATCCGGTGGGGGCGAGTCCTACGACGGAACCGGTGCGTTCTTTCGGCAGAGCGCCACGACCGTGATGGCACGGCTCGTGGCGTCGCTACCGGCGTGGCTATCCTGTGTGGCGTGGTGAAGCGCACGCCAAGCTCCGGAGGGCGTCGTCAGCCGTACCGGCGGAGGAGCAGCGTGGGCGGCCGCTAGTGGCCCTCGCTGACCAGCACCAGGAACAGGACGAAGCTGACGTAGCCGGCGATGGCGATCGCGATGAACAGCATCGTCACCGCGCCGCTGCCGATGCCCAGCCACGACCAGAGCCGCGTGCGTTTGGGATCGACTGCACGCTTTGCCGTCGCGAGCCCGATAATCCCCAGAACGAACGGGAGCAGCGGCAGGCAGTTCAGCGCCTGTCCGCACGTCAGGCACGAGAGTAGGACCAAGGCGCCACTCGCGAGGGCGCCCAGTGCGGTCATATCCAGACCATTGGCACGGAACGTCTCCCTACCTGTGTCACCGGCCTCAGGTTCGTAGCCCTCAACCGGCTGCGGCAAGATCGCTTCGCTCTCGATAACATCCGTAGGCTTGTTCATCGTTCCTCCTCGCTGAGGCCGGTCTCCAGGACCAGCCGGGTACGCGTGCAGCGCCGGGGCGCTGCGTCGAAGCCCAGAGCGGTCAGAACCTCATCGGGTCGGCCCGTGGCGCCGGTGCGCGCTTCCAACACCATACGCACCCCCGTCCACGGCGCTGGCAGATCCGGAATCAGGTCCATCGTGATGATGAGCGGGCGCAAGTCGTAGGTCCTTCCGTTCTTTCCACGGCGCGGAAGGTCGAGCGTGTCGGCCTCCAGGACACGTCGAATGGCGGCTCGCAGCTCCTCGCTATCCACGTCGCGCAGCCACGTGTCGTATTCCGCAGCGACAAGCTGTTCTGAGAGCGCGGGTGTCGCCTCGTCCACCGGCGTTGCAGCCAGGACGCGCAGATCCCGGGGGGGCGCGCCCTCGAGTGCCGCGAGCAGGGCGCCGGGCGTCATCGGGGTGTCCAGCGTCACGTCGAGGAGATCGGTCTCGGTGCCGCACCCGACCGGCAAGGGCGCTGCGAAGTGCATACGCGGTCGTGGTGTGAAACCCTGGCTGTAGCGCACGGGCAACCCCGCACGTCGCAGCGTGCGCTCCCAGACGGTACCCAGCTCCAGGACCGAGACGTACGCGAGACTGCGCGCCGTGCCGAACGTGATCCGGTACCGTAGCGCCGCGACCGGCTCGGTCAGCGCAGGACTGGACATTGCCACTCCTCGGTGTGCAGGCCAGCGTAGGCCTGCTGGATGCCGCAGCCGTGGCAACCCTCGCGACAGTCAGCCAACAACTCAGCATTCCGGCTGCGCCTTGCTTCCTGCACGTAGTACCGCTTGGCGACGCCACTCTCCAGGTGATCCCAGGGCAAAGGCTCGTCCTCGCCGCGTTGGCGATAGACGAGGGCATCCAGCAGCGCCGCCGGCGTAGCGAAATGTGCCCGGAGCGTATCGGAAGGCAGCTCCGCGATTGCCCGCTCCCAGGCATCGGGGTTTTTCCATTCATCCCAGCCGTCGAAACCGGCACCCAGCTGCCACGCGCGCTCCACGACGGCGCAGAGGCGCCGATCCCCGCGTGCCAACAGTGCCTCGAGTCGCGACATCTCATAGGTGCTCCACGAGAGCGTCAGACCCCGCCCACGGATCGACTGGCGCAGAAGCTCCTGGCGGTGCTCGATCGTGGCCTCGTCAGCGAAAGACTCCCACTGGAACGGGGTCTGCGGCTTGGGGATGAACGTGCCGACGCTTACGTGGATCTCGGCCCGGGGTCCAACGATGCGGTGACCCATTGACCGCACTTTGCGGACCAAATCGGCGATGGCGGCCACGTCTTCGTCAGTCTCTCCGGGTAACCCGATCATGAAGTAGAGCTTGATTGTGCGCCAGCCACGCTTGAAGACTTCCTCGGCAACCGTGAAGAGGTCCTCGGTGCTGATATCCTTGTTGATCCTGTGGCGGAGCGCGTCGGTCGCGGCCTCAGGGGCGAAGGTGAATCCCGACCGGTGACCGCCCGACAGGGTGTCAGCGAGGTCGACCGAGAAGGCATCGAGCCGCAGGCTAGGCAGCGAAATCGAGACGTGGCGTGCTTCGAGTTGGGCCAATAGGCTCTGAACCAGGTCGCCGACCTGAGAGTGGTCGGCCGAGGAAAGCGACAGCAGTGAGAGATCCTCGAAGCCCGTCGCATCGAGCACGTTGAGGGCGCTGTCAATGATCTCGGCGGCGGGGCGTTCGCGAACCGGACGGGTGATCGCGCCGGCCTGGCAGAAGCGGCAGCCGCGCGTGCAGCCGCGCATGATCTCCACGAGCGCTCGGCTGTGCACGGTGCTGATGTTAGGCACGAGCTGCCTCACCGGTGTCCTGGGCAGGGCGGGGAGTATTCGCTTGAGCACGCGTCTGGGCGCGCGTTCGTCCACAGGGCTAACAGCCATCAGGGACCCGGAGGGTGAGTACCTGGGCTGGTAGAAGCGCGGGATGTACAGACCGGGGATGCGGAGAAGCGCCTCAAGCTGCGCACCGCGCGGCATGCCACGGGTGGCGCGAACGGCGGCTACCAGCTCAAGCAGGACAGCCTCGGCCTCACCGATGACGAACACATCGAAGAAGTCGGCGATGGGCTCGGGGTTGAAGGTGCCGTGCCCACCACCTACGACCAATGGGTAACGTTCGTCGCGTTCGACGGCGCGCACAGGAATGCCAGCAAGGTCTATCAAGATGAGCGCGTTGGCGTAGAGCTGCTCGTAAGCCGTGCTGATAGCAAGGATGTCAAAGGCGGCGACGGGATGGTAGTCCTCCAGGGCATAGAGTGGCAGGTCCGCCCCTCGCATCTGCGCGATCATATCCGGCGCCGGCAGGTACGTACGATGGGCCAACGTACCAGGATGCCGGTTCAGCAGGTCGTAGAGGATCATCAACGCGAAGTTGGACATGCCGATGTCGTAGACATCGGGAAAGGCCAGGCACGTGCGGAGATCTGCGGCATCCCACGGTGTGTTGACCGTGTTGTACTCGCCGCCGACGTAGCGTCCGGGTTTCTGAACGAGGTGCAGCAGCGCCTCGATCCGCTCCCACGGGATCGGCATCCCCGTCGTCCGCGACGGCGTAGGCTGCATCAGCACGTGTCGGCGTCGCCCACGACCTTGACCCAGATGCTGCGATGCCGGGGACCATCGAACTCGGCGAGGAA
>JAFGNI010000695.1 GCA_016927095.1 Anaerolineae bacterium
AGCCGCCGTGCTGAGTGGCTCGCGGACATCTGCAGAGATGGCGCGGATCCTGGGACGCGAGCAGCTTCGCTTCGAGCAGAGCATAGCAGGTGGGAGCTACCTGCTCTATGCCCTAGGTATCCAGGATGCCATCCTCGCCGTCACCGTCAGCGGCGATGCCCCGCTAGGTCTGCTCCGGCACCGGGCACGTGCAACCGCCGAGCGGATCGCCGATCTCTGCACGTAGCTCAACGGCGCCAGGTACCGTGCCGCCAATCCCAGACCCCAATCCTCCGGGCATAGGAGTGAGTCCGTGGCCTTCCTGACCGCACTGGCGCTGGTCCTCCTCCTCGCCGGCACCTATCTGCTCTCGCAGCAGCTCTATGTCTGGGACGCCGGGCTCTTCGTCGCGCTTGCCTTGGGCCTCCTGGTGACGGTGGCGGTGAAGCAACAGGGGCGCCGTGGCAGTGCGCGTGGTTGGGCAGGAGCTCTGCTGCCGCAGACAGCCGCGGGCTGGTTTCGACATGCCGCGGTCGGGCTATCGGCACTGGTGGCGCTGAGCGCGCGTTCGCGACCCCTCGAGTCGGGATTCGGATCGCTTCTGAGCCTATGGATCTTCGCCGTGGGCCTCTTCCTGGTGACGACAACCACGCAGCTTATCCGACGGTGCCCGATTCGGTGGGCCAACCATCGTTCGGAGGTGGTGGCGCTGGGTGCGCTCCTGATGGCTGCCGGCTTGCTTCGGGTCGTGGCACTCGGACGAGTTCCGGCGAATCTGGGAGGCGATGAAGGCACACAACTTGCCGATGCGCTTACCCTCGTCTCAGCACCGCTGGGGAACCCCTTCGCCACGGGTTGGTACTCGGTGCCCACCATGTCGTTTCTGGCCTATGGGGTGGGCATGCGCCTTTTTGGGGCCACCGTCGCGGGGGGGCGGGTGCTGTCAGCACTCATCGGGACGGCGACTGTCGCCACGACCTATCTGCTGGCCCGCGCGCTCTCAGGCCGGCGCGCGGGTTGGCTGGCTGCGGCCCTCGTCGCTTTCTCTGCGTATCACATCCACTTTAGCCGGTTGGCCTCCAACCAGATCGGTGACCCTCTCATAGGTACGCTAACACTGTGGCTGGTCTGGCGCGGGCTAGGGTACAATGGGGGTAGGGCACTGGCTTCTGGCGCTGAAGTTTCGCGTAGCAAGACTTCGGCGATCTTCATTGGGCCTTCGGCGCAGGCGCTCTGGCTGGGACTTGCGGGCGTAGCCGCCGGTCTTGGGTGGTACGGTTACTTCGGTGCACGGTGGATCACCATCCTTGTCGGGCTGATCGTGGGTTGGCGGAGCCTGGCCGCGCCGCTGTTCGTGCGCCGTCATTGGCGCGGACTGCTTCTCTTTGCAGCAGGTTGGATGGTCGTCACCTTGCCACTGCTGGGCTGGTATTCTGCACACCCCTCATCCCTGACGGAGCGTTACAACGCCGTCAGCATCTTTGCATCAGGTTGGCTAGCGCGCGAAGTCGAGATCACAGGCAGGGGGCCAATAGCCTTGATGCTGCAGCAACTGTGGCGTTCGATCACGGCTTTTCACCTCACCCACGATCCGACGTTCTGGTATTTTCCTCAGCGACCTTTGTTGGATTTCGTCACGGGAGGCTTCATGCTCATGGGTATGGTCGAGGCCATCGTGCGTTGGAAGTGGCCTTCCCGGGCAATGACGCTGCTCTGGTTTGGATCCACCCTGATGATGGCGTGGGTGCTCACAGAGAACCCACCCAGCAGCCAGCGCGGTCTATTGATGGTGCCTGCTGCGGCTCTTCTCGCTGCTTGGGGCGTTGATTGGGCAGCCGGACATCTGGTCAGAGGCAAGGTGGCGCTTCGATGGTGGTATGGGTCTTGGGTGGCGCTCGTGATGGTCGTGAACTGCGTGTTCTACTTTGGGATCTATACGCCTGCCCGCGTCTACGGCAATCCCACCGCCGAGATCGCCACGGCTTTCGCCCGGCATACCCTGGCGCACCCGGAACCTGTCTGCCCGCCGGGCGCGACGTCGCCTTCGGATTGCCCCGGAATGGTCTACTTCCTGGGTCCTCCCCGCCTTGAGTGGGACTTTGGTGCCCTACGCTTCATGTTGCGCCACGTGCCAGGCATTGGTGTTGCCGAAGGGGAGGTGCCGCGCTCTATCGACCGTCCGGCGCGCTTTGCCTTTGTGCCCGAGCGTGCTGTCCAGCTCGCAGAAGTCCAGGAGCTGTATCCCGGCGGGCAGCGCTCTGAGCTTCTGGGGCCGGAGGGGCGTCTCTTGATGGTGATCTACGACTGGCAACCCGGCGCTTGACGCGTTCACAGCGCAAGCTATAATCTCCTCAACTGCATCATGCATTGACTAGCCCAGGATAGAGAGCGAATGAGCTTACTACAGCAGCTCCGAGAGGATCTCAAAGACGCGATGCGCGCCCGAGATGACCACCGGAAATCCGCGCTTCGTATGGTGTTGACCGAAGTGCAGCTGGCGGAGGTCGAGAGTTCGTCGCCCCTAAGTGACGAAGATGTCATCGTGCTCATCCGGAAGGAAGTGAAGCGTCGCGAGGAAGCTGTTGAGATGATGCGCGACGGCGGGCGTGACGAGTTAGTTGATGGGGAGATGCGTGAACTGGAGATCCTGCGTGACTACCTGCCCAAGATGATGACGGAAGGGGAGGTCACGGCGCTTGCCAAGGACGTTATCGCTGAAGTTGAGGCGAGCTCGATGCGCGAAATGGGGGCTGTCATGGGAGCGATCATGCCCCGTGTCAGAGGAAGGGCTGACGGTCAACTGGTCAACCAGGTGGTCCGGAAGCTGCTCTCTGCTTAGGCCCAGGTCCACGCAGCAGTATGGGAAGACACGAGGAGGGGCTCCTGCCGGGAGCCTCTTTTGTCTTCAAGACAGGTACTAAGTATGGCGCGCTATCGCGGTGCTAGGTCTCGTAGACGATGGGCCAGGATACTGAAGCAGTTCCTGTTCTGGCTGTGGATCACGGCTGCCACGTCAGTCGTGACCTACTTCTCAGTCGTGGGCGAATATGACCTCGCCGTTGGCGATGTAACGCCCCAGAGCATCCCTGCGCCACGGGATGTGACGTTCATCAGCGAGATTTTGAGCGAACAGGCTCGAGATGATGCCGCGCGCCGGGTCACGGCGATCTACACCGCTCCGGATCCCACGATCGCGCGGGAGCAGTACAACCGCGCGCGGGATGTGCTGGCCTATCTTCGGGCAGTGCGCGCCGACACCTACGCCTCCGAGACCCAGCGCATCAGAGCCATCTGGGCTGTTCCGGAATTGGCGGATCTACCTGAGAGTTCAGCCAGTAGGATCCTCAGCTTGCCCGACGCGAGCTGGAATCGCGTGCAGTTGGAGTTCCTCGACCTGCTCGACGAGGTGATGCGTCAGGAGGAGATCCGCGAATCAGATCTCCTGGCAATCCAGCGCCGGATTCCGACGCTCGTCCCGCTGGACCTACCTCAGGATGAGGCTGAGGTCGTGGAGGACCTTGTGGTGCAGTTTGTCCGTCCCAACGCCTTCTATGACGAGGAGGCTACCGAAGCGGCACGCGAGGCTGCCAGGGAAAGCGTCGGACCCGGCGTTCGCCAGTTCCGCAGCGGTGAGATCATCGTCCGCGAAGGAGCGGTCATCTCACAACTGGACATTGAGGCGCTTGAGGAGCTGGGATTGACCGCGACAACCCAAGACAGCCAGAGCCGTCTGTGGGTCGCGCCCCTGGCAGCTGTCGGTACCTTCGCGTTGGGGCTACTCGTTCGTCGTCATGACCCCAAGGCGCTTGACGCGGGCAAGAAGCAGGTTCTGATCTCCACTATCGCAACCATCTTCCTCGGGTTGGCATGGTTGCTGGTAAGAGCTGGCGATGTGATCCCCTATCTCTTCCCAGGCGCGGCGGCTGCGATGATCCTGAGCACAACGGTGGGTCTCGGACCAGCGGTCGCTACAACGTTGCTGCTTGGCGCAGTCGCAGGCTGGCTGTCGGCGCGATCGCTTAGCTTCGCGGTGATGGTCGTCCTCGGTGGGCTATTCGCAGTCCTCACGTTGCCGCGTTATGAGCAGACGGGCCCCCTCTTCCGGTCCGGCCTGCTGGCGGGGATCGTGCAAGCCGTGGCGGTCTTTGTCTTCTCCTATGATGAGTTGGCGGTTTCACCTATTGGGCTGTTGTTGAAGATCGGCGTTTGCATGATTGGGGGGCTTGTCTCCGGCGCGCTGACGATCGGTGGCCTGTTTCTGCTCACGCCCATTTTCGATCTGACCACGACCTTCCGACTGACCGAGCTGAGCCGGCCGAACCATCCGCTGTTGCAGAGGCTGCTGCGGGAGGCACCGGCGACGTTCAACCACGTGATGATGGTGACCAGCTTGGCCGAACAAGCGGCCGAGCGCATCGGTGCTAACGCTCTTTTGACAAGGGTGGGAGCCTACTACCACGACGTGGGCAAGTTGGAGCGCCCCTATTTCTTCTCGGAGAACCAGCAAGGGCTGAGCAATCCTCACGATCGTCTCGATCCGTACACGAGCGTCGATGTCCTCGCCGGTCATGTCAGGGATGGGCTCGTACTCGCCAAGCAGTATCATCTGCCAGGGGCGGTGAGGGCTTTCATCCCCGAGCACCATGGTACAATGCGCGTGAGCTTCCTCTACCAGAAAGCTGTCGCGGCGGCAGGCGGCGTGGCCGACCTGGTCGATGAATCGCAGTTCCGGTATCCGGGACCAAAGCCTCAGAGTCGCGAGACGCTGTTGGTGATGTTGGCCGATAGTTCTGAAGCCGCCACTCGGGCCCGACGCCCATCTACACCTGAGGAGCTGGACGAAGTGGTGGAGTTCATCTTCAAGCAGCGGATGGACGATGGTCAGATGGATGAGTGCCCGATCACGATGGCAGAGTTGGACGTGGTCAAACAAGCCTACGTCGATCTCCTGCGGGGCGCGTTCCATCCTCGCGCTGAGTATCCCAGCGGTCAGTTGCGCAAGCAATCCGCGTCGGCGCCGACGCCAGCGGCTTCCGAGGACGACGATGAGATCACTGAGCGCATCGGCTTGACGCAGGCAAGGTCCAAGACGCCGTCACCTGAGGCGGCAGAGGTGAGAGCAACTGCCGAAGCTCCAGAGGACACTGACGTCCCTTCGAACGGTGACGGGGCAGATCCTGCCACCAAATCTGGCGCGTCTGAAGTCGCCGATACACCTACCGATTCGCCTCTTGAAGAAGTAGGGCAGGTATGAACGAAAAGTACCATATCGAGATCCACGTTGAAGACACCGTCGATCTGCTCGACGTGCAACCCCTTGACGACGCGGTTAGATTGACACTGATGGTGCAGGACGTTGCTCAGTCATGCGAGGTCGTCGTGGTGATCACGGACGATGCAGCGCTCGAAGATCTAAACTTGCGCTTCCGAGGCACGCCTGGGCCGACCGACGTCCTGTCGTTTGCCAACGAGTCGCGCGGCCCCTTCTCGATGGGCTCCGCGGAGTTCCCCCCCTATCTGGGAGATATTGTGATATCGATGGATCGCGCCCGAGAGCAAGCAGCGGCGGCAGGCGTAGCTCTGGAGGCAGAGCTGCAGCTGCTAGCGGTGCACGGCACGCTGCATCTACTGGGGTATGATCACGCGGATGAACGACAAAAGGAGAGGATGTGGGCTATCCAGAGCGAAATCCTGCGTATGCTGGGCGTCAGTATCCCGTCTCCAGAGTAACTCATCAATCTGGGATCAGTTTCTTGGCGAGCTTCCGTTTCGCAAGTGAGGGCCTTCTCTATGTCTTTGTGACGCAGCGGAACTTTCGCGTCCATCTTGCCATCGCTGCGATTGTAGTGGCTTTGGGTCTATGGCTGCAGCTTGCGCCGGCGTCCTGGGCTATCCTCGCCCTGACCATCGGTGCTGTCTTGGTCACAGAGATCTTCAATACAGCTGCCGAGAGGCTGGTGGACCTGGTGAGCCCTGACTATCATCCTTTGGCGAAGCAGGTGAAGGACCTGGCTGCCGGCGCCGTCCTGGTGTCAGCCATCGTGTCCGTCATCGTCGGATTGTTGGTCCTAGGGCCGCCGCTGTGGGCGGCCCTCAGGGCTCTACGGTTCTAGTTCCTCGGCGAACCCGGCTGGGAGCGACAGCTCGAGGCTGTCGGCACCGCCAGCCGTTGTCCAACGGATCCCGGTCTGCGGATCGTAGAGACCGAGTACCAAGGTGATCCTCTCCGGTGCCACGCTACCGGGCAACTCAAAGCTGTGGTACTGCAGCAGCAGGTCCCCGGGCTGCAGGCTATAGACGTCGACCCAGATGCCGTCATCTGTGGCTACCAGCTTGCCGCCTACCCTGAGGTGGGCGAAGACCTTGAGCCGTGGGCCGCTGTAGACGCCTGGCGGTGGCGGCTGCGGCATCAGTTCCTCCGCCGGCAAGGGAAGGCGGTCCTCGACATGCCACCACGTAGCTACCGAGACCGCGTTGCCCGAGGACGATGAATCGCTCCATGCGACTGCCTCCAGAGCCAGCGCTCCTTCGAACGGCTGATCCCGGGCCAGCATGCCATCCAATGTCCGGGTGACGGCATCGTCTGGTGGGAAAACGGGCTCCACGAGGTAGGCATCCATGCCTTCAGGTCCGGTCATGCTCTCGGATGTGGCCAGCAGACCGGCGATCTCTGGGCAGCGCGTGCCCTCGTCCTGGAGGTAGAGTGGCGTGGGACGACCGCCGGCAAAGACCAAAGCTCGTGCTGGGTCTAGCCAGCGCGGGCGCAGACCGGCACGGGTGCAGTCGGTCCTGAGGGCGACCTTGTCCCAGACACCGTAGAGCATGCTGCCCACCGCGATGTCAGTGATCTCGGCGCGGTCACAGACAGCTTCGGAGAGTGCGCGGTAGTCCGCGCGATAGAGGAATCGCACCATCGAGTGTCCAGGCCATCGATAGAAGTAGCCGGGCAGATCCCGCGCTCCCACGGCAAGTAGAAGCAACCCTCCCAAGCCCAGGCATAGCCAGCCAGGAGGCGCATGGCGCCGATCCCTCAGGGCAGCGACCATCGACGCCAGAAGCAGGTAGACAGCGGGCAGCGCCATGATGGTGTGGCCATAGCTTGAGGGAGGCAGGCTGACAAAGGCGGGGCTGAGACCGACCGCCAGCCAGAGCAGCAAGAGCCGGTTGGCTGGCCTTCGCCATCGAGCAAGCGCCAGTATCAGGCTCAGGTAGAACGTGACAGCCATCACCGGGCCGAAGACGGGGCGCTCGCTGTAGTTGTAGAGCCACTCGGGATCGCCCTTGGCGTGGAACATCCCCAGGGTGGTCCAGGTTGTCTGCAGCAAGGGGCGCAGGTCCCCGTCTTGTAGGGCGGTCAAGGGGACGGCAACCTCACCTATCCGGGCATCTGCCCCGGGCAGCTGGGCGGCAGCCCAGAACATCGGCGCGGCCAGGCCCACGCCCAGTGCTAAGCCCAGGATGTATGAAGGCCAACGTTGTCTGCGTGGTCCAGCGAGCGGCAAGAGGGCTACCAGAAACACGGGCATAAGACGACCGGCATAGTAGGTCAACAGGGCCCCACCGGTCCCAAGCGCCACTCCCCAGAACGCGCCGCTGGGAGGTCGCCGGTCACGGAGCAGTCGCCATCCCCAGTAGATAGCCAGCAGCATCCAGGGCAGGGCTGCCATATGCCGGATTGCTACGCGGCTATAGAGAAGACCCCAGAACGAGATGGCCACAAGGGCGCCTGCCAAGAGACCCTCGATCCGGCCAAGGATGCGACGACCGGCCGCCCACGTGAGCAGAGCGGCTAGTGTGCCGGCGCCAGCCGACATCAGCCGTGCCGACGCCGCGTTGATGCCGGCGATGGCTACGAGGGGGGCACGCAGCGTGTGGTAGAGGGGCTCATGTCCCGATGCCCCGGCAAAATAGAGCTGGGGTCCCTCCTCGACGATGCGCCCGGAGAAGGTGTAGAGCTCAATGAGGTCGTCGTCCCGCCAGCCGGGGGGTACATCCATCAAGGCTATCCAGCGTAGCAGCCAGGCGGAGAGCACGAGTGCTACAACGCCAATTCGCTCCCATCGTGACAGCTTGCTCATGGGTAGTCTATCTCCAGCGGAATGAGCACCCGCGTAGCGCCGGGCGCCGGCACTGAGGGTGTGGTGCTCACGTGGAGGCGATCAGACGTCGCCCGGTCGTAGAGGCCAAGCGCCACAAGGTAGTCGCCCTCTGGAGGATCCTGGGGCAGGGCGAACCGGTGCACGTGAATCCACCGATCGCCAGGTTGCCACTGCCAGGAGGGCGCGTCGAGCCGGTCATCCTGCGTGATCAAGTCGCCCTCCGCGGTGAGCAGGTGGGCGAAGACCACCAGCTCCAAGGGGGTGCCAGAAGTGACTTGCCAGGCTGTCAGCAGTGGGAGATCCTCACCGGCGCGGACCCTATGGGGCTCCGCAAGATAGCCAGTGAGCGTGACGGTGTCGCCGAAGCCAACGGGGCCGCGCGCTGTTGTATGCTGTGTAGTGGGAGGTGGGTCTCCTGGCGCGACGGAGAAGCTGTTGTTCCCCTGCGCCATCAGTCGTCGCCACGTGGCCTCGGCATCCCAGGTGTAACCGTCGATTCGCGACGGGATGTCAATGTCGCGGAAACGAAGGGTAGTGAGCGGCACGAGGTCTGGCGCCACCCACCGCCAGAGCGTCTCAACCGGTTGGGTCTGCTCCTCGATGAAGAGCCGTGTCCTCTCAGCGGGGACGAACAGGGCGGTCCGGCCATCGGACCAGCGGAGCTCGGGGTCCTGACTCCCAAGTGTCACCTCCATCACGTAGGGGTCGTGGACCTCAGCAGGATAGAGGCTGGTGATGACGGCGGGGCCGTTCTCGGCGCTCTCCGCCAGGTACCGGCCCAGCGCCACTACGTGATGGTGGTAAGCGACCCTGGCATTGCGGTTACCGGACCATACGACGAAGTATGCCCGGGTTGACTCTACGACTGTGGCAGCAAAGGCGACGAAAGTGATCGCAGCGATGGCACCCTGAGCCACGCGCCACCATCGCCCTGCACCCACCCGATGGCGAGCAATCCACGCGAAGCCGGCGCCAATGAGCAGCATCGCCGCCGGCATCGCTGCAATGGCGTGCAGCAGATTGTAGTCGACCGACACGAGCAACGCCGGTGCCAGTCCCCCGAGCAGCCAGATCAGGGTCAGTAGCACGGGCTCGCTGCGCCACTGGCGCAGCGCAAAGACCAGGCCCACCAGGAAGAAGACAGCCAGCAGCGGTTCCAGTCCGGGCCGTCCGGCGATATTGTAGAGCCACTGGGGATCGCCGTGTAGCAACATCATGGGCATGCTATCGGCGATGTTGCCCAGCAAAGGACGCCAATCTCCACTTGGCAGCGCCGTGATCGCTGCACCCAGCTGGCCAATCCGTTGCTCCAGATCAGGGTGCCGGTAGAGGTAGATAAAGAGCGGGACGCTAAGCAGTGCAGCGATGAGCAGAACGGACACGGTGCCAAGCCAGACAGCCTTCAGCCGGCGGCGATTGAGGATCGCGAGAACCACCGCGAAGGTGACGTAGAGAAAGGGCATCCCGCGACTGGCCATGTAGGTATAGAGACTGGCGCCGAGGAAGACGCCGGAGGCTGCATAGTATGCCGTGGTTGGTAGCCTTGTACGTTCCGATGGAGGGCGATGGCCGCGTGGACGTGTCTCTGCTGGTCGTTCGGCCTCGTCGCGTGCGGTCTGCGCGGCTGGTCGTCCTGGGCGACGTACGGGAGGATGGATGGCGTGATCGTAGAGCAGCACGGAAGCTGCCAGCAGGGCGGGGAGAGCGGGGGCACGGAGCCCTACGCGCGCCATCATCAGTGACCAGAAGCTAGCTGCATAGGCTGCGGCTACGGCAAGGGCCGCGGTGCGCCCCCACCAGCGCCGGGCTAGGGCCGTGGTGACCACCACCTGCAGCATCCCCCAACCTACTGTCGTGATCCTCAATGTGAAGATGCTCTGACCGAGAAGGGCCGTGACAGCTGCGACGCTGTAGTTGTAGAGGGGTTCGTGGCCATACCCGACCGGGAAGTAGATGCGGTGCTCGCCCGCCAAGATCGCAGCGCTATCGTGGCCGTTGCTGGCCTCGTCATGTGTTATCCCTGGGGGAACGTGGGGAAGATCCCAGACACGCACTGCGAAGACTAGCGCTAGGAGGAGGATCATCACGGCCCACCAACGGAGCGTTCTGACTCTGGCGTTCACGCACGCTATGTTACCGCATGTCGTCCAAAATGCGAGAATCCGGTTGCGTGCTTTCCTCGTTGTGGGTATACTTAGGTCGAGTCGTCATCAAAGGAGGGTGTGTATGGGGACTGCACGCGATATCGCGCTCATCTTTCTGAGCCTTGAGGCGCTTGTTGTCGCTCTGGTGCCCCTGGTCATCGTAGGGGGCTTGGCCTATGGCGTCTACAGGCTGACGCAGTTGGTCAGGGTCTATTTGCAGTTGGCCCAAGGCTATGCTCAGAAGGCCCACGACTACGTTGAACGCGCATCGGCTGTTGTAGCAGAGCCCTTCATCCGCGTGCACGGTACGGCAAAGGGTGCGACGACGATTGTTGAGAGACTGACAAGGAGGTAGCTGCGAATGGACAGTCCGCGGACGCGTGCTTTGTTGATAGGTGGGGCCTTGGGCGCTCTGATAGGAGCAATTGCCGGGTGGATCTACTACAACTCCAACGTTCAGGTTGACAACGAGGGAGCTGAGGCGCTTGACGCACCTACCCCAGGCACTGCCGTTAAGTTGGGATTGGGGCTTCTCGGTGTCCTGCGCCTGATTGCCGACTAACGCGCTGGCTCTTTCGAGCGAGGGCAGGCGATGCGCTTGCCCTCGCTTGCGTTGTGCAGGCGGCGGCGTGGCAGCTCGTGATGCCCTATCCGGCAGGACGTAGGGCTTGTAGCCAGGGATTGTGCGCCCTCTCGCGGGCTAGGGTGGTGGCGCTGCCATGGCCTGGGTAGATACGGGTCTCGGGAGGCAGTTCGGCAATGCGGCGGAGGCTGGCTGCCAACGCCTGAGCGCTGCCCCCAGGGAGGTCGGTGCGTCCCACACCGTCGCGGAAGAGCGTGTCTCCTGTGAGCAGCGCCTGATCGCTAGCCACGTAGAGGCAGATGCTACCAGGGGTGTGACCGGGCGTGTGGAGGACGGTAACCTCGATGGCGCCGAGAGACAGGGTCGTGCCCTCCCGCAGGGCGAGCTCAGGCTCGGGCGAGGAGGGTATGGGCAGACCGAAGATGCCGGCTCCTCCGCCACTCAGCAGAAGCTTGCGGTCCTCGGGGTGGATTCCCAAGACGACGCCGGGACATGCGAGCGCTCCGTTTCCGGCTATGTGATCGAAGTGCCCGTGGGTGTCGAGAATGTAGCGCACGTGGGCCCGATGCGCATCAATCGCGTCGCGGACCGGTGCCGGATCCTCGAACCCGGGGTCGACGATGGCGGCGATACCGGTGCTGGGATCGAGGATGAGGTAGCAGTTTGATCCCAACATGCCGATGGGCAGTTGAAGTATCATATGTGGGTGTTGACCTTCCTGGCTAGGGCCTGGCTGCGGCGGCACACGAGGATGCAGTGTACCGATTTGCAGCCGGCGTTTTCTCTGTGTAGCCTGTGACGTTGTGCGTGGGCTCGATTGTACCACGGGCGCGGTGTTGGCAAGGTGTTCATGACGATGGAGGCAAGGATGGGTGAGAGACTGAGACGCGCATTGGCTGAGGCGGAGGCTGAGGGCTTGGACGCGCTGGCTTTGGTGCCAGGACCCAACCTGTACTACCTGACGGGTATGGCTTTCTTCTTGAGCGAACGGCCCATCGTTGCGCTTGTGCCCGTGGATGCGACGCCGGCCGTCGTCCTGCCAGATCTGGAATCCGCCAAAGCGACGTCGAAAGGCTTGAGCACGTTTTCCTACACGGATGAGGATGGGTACGCCCTTGCCTTTCATCAGGCGTGTGCCTCACTGGAATTGGCCAATGCGCGGGTTGGCATCGAAGCGCTCAAGATGCGCGTTCTGGAAGCCGGCATCTTGGAACGATACTGTCCGGGCGTTGAGCTGGTGGCTGTGGATGATCTGTTCGCCGGTCAGCGCATGGTCAAAGGCAGTGATGAGCTGGACCAGATGCGACGTGCGGTCCGGGTGGCAGAGCGTGCGTTCGTCTCGTGGGTCGCTACGGTGCGACCCGGAATGCAGGAACGTGAAGCCGCCGCCAGGTTGATCAGTGCGCTGCTAAGCAGCGGCGCCGACGGACTGGCTTTCGATCCTATTGTCGCAGCGGGTCCGCGCGGTGCCCTACCGCACGCGACGCCCAGCGAGCGACCTTTCCAGCGGGGCGATTGGATCGTTGTGGATTGGGGTGCCAGAGTCGGAGGCTATTGCTCTGACCTGACCCGTATGGTGGTGATCGGGGAGCCCGATGGCGAACTCGCCCAGGTTCATAGGATCGTCGTAGCAGCGAACGCAGCCGGCAGGGAAGCGATTCGGCCGGGGTGCGAGGCCCGGGATGTCGACACGGCCGCTCGAACCGTTATCGAGGCTGAGGGCTACGGTCCCCAGTTCTTCCACCGCACGGGGCACGGACTGGGGCTTGAGGAGCACGAGCCACCCTACATCGTCGCCGGCAACGG
>JAFGNI010000010.1 GCA_016927095.1 Anaerolineae bacterium
CACTCGCTTCTGGAACGCACATTGGACGACTCCGGCAACCGGCGGGAGGTGCTGCCGTCCGCGTTTCTTGCCGTGGATGAGCTGCTGCTCACGGCGCAGCGTGTCATCGGCGATCTCCGGATCTACGACGGTGCGATTGAGCGCACGCTGGCAGCCTACGGCGACTTCGCCGCTACGGAGCGGTTGCTGATGGCCCTGGTGGCTGCCGGGGCGGATCGCCAGGAGATGCACGAGGTCATCCGGCAGCATGCTATGGCAGCCTGGCAGGCTGTTCAGGAGAGCGCGGACGACAATCCGCTAGCGGAATCGCTTTGTGGCGACCCGAAGGTGCTGCGCCATCTGTCACAGTCGCAGGTGTTGGCCTTGTTCGATGCTCGGGCCCACATCGGCGATGCACCGGAGCGGTCGCGAGCCCTGGCGCGCCGGATACGCGCAACCCTGCAGCGGACGGCCTCTCATGCCGAGTTGGCATAGGCCCTAGCCCTTTGACTTCGCCTACACCGGCAGGTGCCTCGCCAACCTATCGCCTCATCTTCGGGCTCTCCGCAGACCCGGTTCACGCCGGGCACGTGGACATGGTGGCAGGGTCGGGTCGGGGTCTGATCGAGCGCGGTTACAATCTTGGTGAGATTCTGCTCGTGCCCGTCTACCGGCGTAATCCCGTGGGGGCTGACAAGGCTAGCTTGCCCGAGAGCTACCATCATCGTTTTGCGATGTGTGGGCTGGCTGCGCGCGAGATTGCCCGGCGCTTGGATATGGCTCCTGGACGCGTGCGGGCCAGCGATATCGAGGCGCACCTCGCTCGTGGTCACACGCGACCCAACTACACAGCTGAGACGCTGACCGCCCTGCGGTTGCGGTCCGCCCCCGGTACCGGTTTGATCTTTCTGATCAGCAGTGAATTGGTGGCGGGACCCAACCCGCAGTTCGCGCGTTGGTACCGTCCTGAGGTGATCTTGAAGGTCGCGGCGCTGGCGATCTGTCCCCGTCCTGGCTATGCAGCCAATGCGCCCTATCTACGGGCGCTGATGGCGCGCGGCGCCAACATCGTGCTCTTGCCCGAGGTGACCACCCCCGCTGTCGCCGCGACCGAGCTGCGCGCGCGCCTACGGATGGGGCAGTCACCGGCAGCCCTTGTCTACCACGGCCTGCTGCTTCCTTCGGTGGCGCGCTATATCGGCGAGCACAGCCTGTACGAAACCTAGTGAGGGAGGCCTATCTCACGACACCGTCGTGAAGGGACCGTCTGAATCGTGGCGATCGGCCAGGTGGAACGTCTCTGAATCCAGACGGTAGTGGGCGCCCCGCGACCGGCGGTTGTGCCACGCCGCGCGCGTGATGATCCACGCAGCCTGGGCCATATTGCGTAACCCGATCAAGCGGTCGTTGAGCCGGGTCGACCGGTAGAAGTCGTCGATGACCTCCCAGAGGTGGTTGAGATCGCGCAATGCCCGCGCCAACCGGTGCGTGTTGCGGGCGAGCCCCACATAGAGCCACATGATGTTCTGGATCGTCCGAGAGTCGCGATACGCGAGCACCGGATCCGCGCCCTCGCCCTCGCTGACATCCCGCCAGGCTGGGATGGCGTCCTCGGAGATGATGCCGAGATCCGATCGCGCCGCGATGTCCGCCGCCGCGGCGTGTCCCCAGACCAGGCCCTCCAGCAGCGAGGTGCTCGCGAGACGATTGGCCCCGTGGAGCCCTGTGCAACTTACCTCTCCAATGGCGTAGAGCCCCTTGAGCGTGCTGCGCCCGGCCCCATCGACGTGGACGCCACCGCAGAAGTAGTGAGCGGCGGGCACAACCGGGATGGGTTCAGTCGTGATGTCAATCCCGGCGGCTCTGCAGGTGCTGTAGATCGTGGGGAAGCGCTCGAGAATCCGGTCTTTGTCCATGGCGCTGGCCAAATCGAGCAGCACATACGGGTAGCTGTGATCAAGCATCTCGTGGTGAATGGCTCTCGCGACGATATCGCGCGGGGCAAGGTCACCCCACTGCGGTGCGACCTCATCCATGAAATGGCGCCCATCGGGCGTGAACAGCCTGGCGCCCTCACCCCGGACTGCCTCAGAGATCAGGAAGTTGTCTGCGCCGGGCACCGCTAGGGTGGTGGGGTGAAACTGGATGTACTCCGCGTTGATCACCCGGGCGCCAGCGCGGTAGGCCATCGCCAGCCCATCGCCGCGGGCGCTGGTTGGGTTGGTCGTGTGGCGGTAGATTCTGCCGACGCCGCCGGTGGCGAGAACCGTCGCCTTCGCCAGCACGCGGTCTACCTTGTTCGCTGCTCGATCCAGAACGTAGGCGCCGTGACAGGTGATGGGCTCGTAGATAGCCAGTGGGTCGTTGCTGTGATGCGAGGACGTGATCAGGTCCACTGCCGTGAAGCCCGGCTTCAGCTCGACGTTGGGGAGCTGCTGCAGGGCAGCGATCAGCGCGACCTCGATCGCGTGACCCGTTGCGTCGCCGATGTGCAGGATCCTGGGGACAGAGTGGCCTCCCTCGCGCGTGTAGGCGAGCCCACCGTCGGGCTCTCGCTCAAAGGGCACGTCAAGACGGTTCACGAGGATCTCACCCACCAGCGCAGGCCCTTGCTTCGCCAGCCTATGCGCTGCCTCCGGCAAGCTCAGACCGGCACCGGCGCGGAGGATGTCCTCTACCAGCAACTTCACCGAGTCGCCCTCGCCCTTAGCGACGATGCCCCCTTGCGCGTACCGGGTGTTCGATTCCTCGGGATCGTAGTTGCGTGTGATCACCAGGACCTGCCGCTGCGAATCCTGGGCGAGCTCCAGCGCTGCGGTCGCACCGGCGATCCCGCAGCCGATGACAAGCGCATCGGTCTCGATCGGCATGTTGTCCTCTCTGTCTACAGCGCCAGCATACGCTCCAGAGCGACGCGTGCCCAGCGGGTGGTCTCTTCGTCGACCGTGACCACGCCCTGGAGCTTGCCCTCCGCCAGCGCCGTTGCGGTCTGGGCCAGCTTGTCCAGCGTGATCTGACTCATCGTCCGGCAGTCCGCTGGGACCTCAGATAGCGAGATGATGGTCTGTTCGGGATGCTCTTTCTGTAGCCGCGCTACGAGGTGAGCTTCGGTGCCCACTGCCCACCGAGTTCCCGCGGGCGAAGCGTCGATTTGCTTGATGATGTAGGCCGTGGATCCACTTTGGTCAGCCAGTCTCACCACATCGGCGCGGCACTCTGGGTGCACGATCACCTGGATGCCTGGGTATAGCTCCCGTACCTGCGTCACGTGTTCCTCACGGAATCTTTGGTGCACATTGCAGGCGCCGGGCCACAAGATGACCTTGGCGGCGCTTAAGGCCTCTGGGCACAGCGGGTTGTGAGGCTGCCACACCACCATCTCCTCGTCAGCGATGCCCATCTGGTGCGCGGTATTGCGCCCTAGGTGTTGGTCAGGGAAGAAGAAGATGCGAGGTCGCTGCGTCAAGGCCCAGCGAATGACCCGGTGGGCATTGCCGGAGGTGCACACGATGCCGTTGTGACGCCCGCAGAAAGCCTTCAGCGCAGCCGATGAGTTCACATATGTGATGGGTGTGACCTCTTGACCGGCGTCCCCGAGGGCCGTGTCCAGTGCATGCCACGCCTTCGCGACACCCGCGGGTGTCGCTGTGTCAGCAAGATAGCATCCTGCGGTTTCATCGGGTATGAGCACATGCTGGCCGGGCTTCGCCAGGATCGCCGCCACCTCGGCCATGAAGTGCACACCGCAGAAGATGATGGCCTCAGCCTCCGTCTGCGTGGCTTGGCGTGAGAGCTGCAGTGAGTCTCCGCGGAAGTCGGCAAGGTCGACGATCGCATCACGCTGGTAATGGTGCGCGAGGATCACCAGCCGGTTGCCGAAATCGGCCTTGACCTGTTGGATGCGCTTTACCGCCTCGGTGGTGTCTGTTGCTGCCTCTGGTCCGAGGGTCATGCTGAGGTCAAGTGCCTGGACCGAATGGGTCAG
>JAFGNI010000139.1 GCA_016927095.1 Anaerolineae bacterium
ATGCTGCTGGACTCCGAGAAGCTCGTGAACGACTACCTTGGGCGGGCGGACTGGCGTGTCAACGAGAACAGCAACATGAACTACTCGCTTCAGGGCCTGAACTTCTATTTGGCATCCTCTATTGCCGCGCGGTACTGGCTTGATCGCATCTACCCCCCTGAGGTGCAGCAGGCGCACATCAGTGCGGATGTGCACATTCACGATCTCGGCATGCTCTCAGTCTATTGCTGCGGCTGGGATCTGCAGGATTTGCTCGAGCAAGGGTTTGGCGGCGTGTCGGCCAAGGTTGAGAGCAAGCCGCCGCGCCATCTGCGCACGGCCCTGGGTCAGTTGGTCAACTTCTTCTATACGCTACAGGGCGAGTCCGCTGGGGCTGTGGCTGTCTCCAACTTCGACACGCTGATGGCGCCCTTCATCCGCTATGACGACCTGGCCTACGCACAGATCAAGCAGGCGGTGCAGGAATTCGTCTTCAACATCAACGTGCCGACGCGCGTGGGATTCCAGACCCCCTTCACGAACTTGACCATGGACCTAACGCCGCCTTCCACGCTCGCCAATGAACCGGTAGTCGTCGGGGGCGAGATGCAGGAGGACGTCTACGGGGATTTCCAGGCTGAGATGGATCTGATCAACCGGGCCTTTGCGGAGGTTATGCTAGAAGGCGATGCCCGGGGTCGCGTCTTCACCTTCCCGATTCCCACCTATAACATCGGCCCCGATTTCGACTGGGACAACCCACAGCTAGTGCCCATCTGGCAGATGACGGCCCGCTACGGGATCCCCTATTTCGCCAACTTCGTCAACAGCGATATGAGCCCTGAGGATGCGCGGAGTATGTGCTGCCGGCTCCGGCTCGACAATCGCGAGCTGCGGAAGCGGACCGGCGGGCTGTTTGCTGCTGCCCCGCTGACCGGTTCTGTGGGTGTGGTGACGATGAACCTGGCGCGCTTGGGCTATACGGCCCGTAACGAGCGCGACTTCCGCGACAAACTGGAACACCTGATGGAGACTGCAAAGACGAGCCTCGAGATCAAGCGCAAGATGCTGGAATCGCTCACGGACCGCGGGCTCTATCCCTACAGTCACCACTACCTGCGCAACATCAAGGCTCAGACCGGCAGCTACTGGGCGAACCACTTCTCGACGATCGGGTTGAACGGCATGCACGAGGCTTGCCTGAACTTCCTGGGTGTGGGCATTGACCATCCCGACGGCAAGAACTTCGCCCTGCGTACGCTTGAGTTCATGCGCGAGGTACTCGGTCGCTTTCAAGAGGAGACGGGCAATCTCTACAACCTTGAGGCCACGCCCGCCGAGGGGGCGACCTTCCGCCTTGCTCGCGCCGACAAGGAACGGTTCCCGGGCATAATCACCGCCGGGACCGAGACGCGACCTTATTACACCAATTCAACCCATCTGCCTGTCGATTACAGCGATGATCTCTTCGAGGTGTTGGATCACCAGGACGACATACAGACACTCTACACCGGCGGCACGGTACTGCACATCTTCCTGGGCGAGCAAGTCGACGATTGGCGTCAGGCAGCCCGCCTGGTCCGGACCGTGGCCGAGAACTACCGGCTTCCGTACTACACGCTCACGCCTACATTCAGTATCTGTCCGGTACACGGCTACATCTCCGGGGCCCATGAATACTGCCCCTATGAGCACACACCTGATGAACTTGCGCGTTTTGGGCGTGAGGTCGTCAGTGGCGAAGCGCCCGCGCGCGTGCATGAACGAGCGAAAGCGCAGATAGCACGTATGGAGCGTGTCGCCCCCGCGTAGCTGATGCGCGTATCCTGCTTGTATTGGTTGATGCTGTTGTACTGAGTCACCCAAGAGAGGACGAACGATTATGGAGACCAAGGATCAGTCGGCGGATAACGTTGAAATCGAGGTAAAGGTGCCCTGCGAGGTCTACTCGCGCATTGTCGGCTACCTGAGGCCCGTGCAGGCCTGGAATGAAGGTAAGAAACAGGAGTTCGAGGAACGGCAGACGTTTACGCTGCCGAAAGACAAACCTGCGCGGTAACCTCACTTGTTCCCCGCTCCCTGTCTTGGGGTGGCGGGAGACGCTGTAAGCTTGCAGACGCAGCGCGGCGCCTGTCCCAGGGCCGCGCTGATGTTGTCTCGGGTCGATGGCATGGTGGGCCACACCGGCTGGGCGCGTGATGAGTCCTTAGTTAACCTTACAGTTGAGATGTATCGTCGTGGCCTCAGCCACGGAACCGCTGAAGCAGTTACTACGAACCAACTTTACTGACCACTAGCCTTGTTGAAGGGGTGCAAACGATGGATATCAAGGGGTGGGTCCGGACCTCGCTGATCGATTTCCCCGGGCACATCGCAACAGTGGTGTTCACCGGCGGCTGCAACTTCCGCTGTCCGATGTGTCATAACGCTGACTTGGTGCTTCACCCGGGCTCCCTGCCCTCGATAGATCTGGACGAGCTGTGGGCGTTTCTTGAGAAGCGCGCCGGGCGCATCACCGGCGTGGTCGTGACCGGCGGGGAGCCTACCTTGCAACCAGATCTGCCGGCATTCTTGGCCGAGGTCCGGAAGCTGGGATGCGCCATCAAACTCGACAGCAACGGCTACCGGCCCAATACGCTGGCCAATCTGCTGCAGGCCGGGCTGGTTGACTACGTGGCGATGGACGTGAAGGCACCCCCAGGCAAGTACGCCGTGCTGACAGGGGTGCCCGAGCTCGATCTATCTCGCATCGAAGCATCCTTGGCCGTGCTCCACGAGGCGCAGGTGTCCTGCGAGTTCCGGACAACCGTGGTGCCGGGGATGCTCAATGATGACGATATCGTGGAAATCGCGAAGTGGCTGTCCACTATCGGCACGGCGCCTGGCGCCGCGTATGTGCTTCAGCAGTTCCGAGGCCAGCACACCCTCGATCCCGAGCTGGCGGATGCCACGCCCTATGCCAGCGACGTACTGCGGCGGACAGCGAAGCGGGCGCAGGCCTGGTTGCCCAACGTGAGCTGCCGCGGAATCTAGGGCGAAGCTCCTAGTGCACAGTTAAGCTGATGTTTGGGGTTGGTAGTAACGGTCCCACACTGTGGGGATGGCCCCACAGTGTGGGGGCTCAGTCGTTCCGGTGCCTTATCGGGGCCTACAGAACCGCTGAAGCGGTTACTACGAACCAACTTGGCTGACCACTAGTCTCCGCACGGCTGTCAGACGCGCTGGTTCGCTCACGTGTCCACGGCCTACTCAGGCCTGCCCCCCTTGGGCTGTAGTGAGCCGTCACGCCGGCTTAGCACTACGCTACAGACTTCACGCGACTGTGTCCGGGCGCGTGGCAGTTCCGCGGAACTTCTGGGTCTCAACCGGCGTCTTGGTGATGAGATGGGGAAGATGCGTCCAGCATGCTGGGGTCACGGCCCCCACTCCGTACCTACCCGTGGCCCGGCCAGGAAGGAGCAGATCCAATGTCCCGCAAAGGTTGGCTGATTCTAGGCGTTGTTGTCCTCGTGGTTAGCCTCACGGTCGGTCTGGTGGCTGCTGTCTTCACCTTCGAACGCCTCCCCGAACGGTTGAGCCAACACGAGACGATCGTGTTGGGGCAGTCGGCGTTGGTGCCCGGCAGCACAGCGGCGATGCGGGTCGTGGTGCGAGATAGCCGCGACGCGACCCCGCTTCCCAGCGCAAGCGTCAAGGTACTGATGCGCCCCGCCCAGGGCGGGCGGGCGCAGCCGCTCTACCAAGGTGAGACGGATGCGTCGGGGACGCTGGATGTGCGCTTTGCCGTCCCCGAGGACGCAGCGCCGGATCAGGTGCTGGTCGTGGAGACCGCTTCCTCCCTGGGCTCTGATCTGATGGAGAAACCGGTCACCCTGACACGGGACTACCGTCTGCTCGTCACCACCGACAAGCCCCTTTACCAGCCTGGTCAGATCATCCACATCCGCGCTCTGGCATTGGGCGCCTTCGACCACCGTCCGGCTAGCGAGCAGCCCATGGGGTTTGCTGTGGCGGATGGCAAAGGCAACACCGTGTTCCGCACAACCGTCACGACCTCGGTCTTCGGCGTGGCCTCGACCGACTTCCAGCTGGCGGATGAGGTGAACACAGGCCCCTACAAGATCACCGTCAGCCTGGGTGAAACGACCTCGGAGAAGATTGTCACCGTGGAGCATTACACCCTTCCGAAGTTCGAGGTGGTCGTGACCACCGATCGGGACTACTACCAGCCCGGCGACAGCGTGGAAGGGTCTCTCACCGCGCGTTACTTCTTCGGCAAGGATGTCACGGAGAGCGTGGTGGCGCTGGAGGGCTACACCTTCGATATCGAGCGCAATGTCGTGGTCCGCGTGGATGGGCAGACAGACGAGACTGGGCGGTTCGATTTCAGTTTCGACCTGCCGGACTACTTCGCCGGCAGCGAGTTGGACGATGGGCGCGCGGTGTTCTATCTCGAGGCACGCGTGACGGACCAGGCCAACCACACGGAGGCCGGTCGTCTCTCGCTGCCGGTGGCGCAACAGGCGCTGGTGGTCGACGCGATTCCGGAGGGTGGGCGTTTCCACCCCGGCGTGGAGAACATCCTCTACGTCCTAGCGAGCTATCCCGACGGCGCGCCCGCTGAGGCCGAGGTCACAGTGACTGTCTACGAGACGGGTGAGACGCTGGAAGCTACGACGGGGGCCTATGGCCTGGCGGAGTTTGGCTTTGTCCCAGCCTCCTCGTACACGTCGCTACGGATCCAGGCGCGGGACGCAGCTGGGGCACTTGCGGACCGCGAATTCGGCTTCGAAGGGGACACCGGCGAGGAGACCGTGCTGCTCCGTCCTGATGCACCCATCTATCGTGTCGGGGACACCATGGGCCTCACGTTGTTGACGTCGCGGGCTACTGGTACCGTCTATCTCGACGTGGTGCGCGAGGGCCAGACGGTGAGCACCCGCGCGGTGGATGTGACCGACGGGCACGCTGAGGTAGCAGTCGATCTGACCCCGGACCTCTACGGCACGCTCGCGCTTCACGCCTACAAGATCCTGCGGAGCGGGCATGTCATGCGCGATACACGCCTGGTCGTTGTCGATCAGGCCGCGGATCTGGACGTTACGCTGGCTGCCGGTGAGGACAGCTACCGCCCCGGCGACGACGCAACGCTCAACGTCGCGGTAGCGGACCCTGCGGGTGGGGGCGTCCAAGCTGCGCTCGGACTCGCTGTCGTCGACGAGGCTGTGTTCGCCCTCGCGGAGCAGGATCCCGGTTTTGCCAAGCTCTACTTCATGCTGGAGCAGGAGCTACTGGAACCCAAGTTCGAGCTCCACGGGTTCAGCATCCCCGACATGCTCCGCGACCCCTGTGTTGAAGGGGACACCGAAGCCTGTCCGACCCCTCTGCGCCAGGCGCAGAACAGCGCCGGCAAAGCGGCGCTAGCTTCCGCCGTGGCGGATGGGGATCCTTTCACGCTGGAAGCCAACTCCCATGATCAGGCGATGGCGCGGGCTTACGAACGGCAGCGCGCCTTCTATCGAACGTTGGCTACCGGATCGTTCGGGCTGTTCCTAGCGCTGCCGCTGACAGTCCTTGTACTGAACGGGGCGTCACTGATCCGAGATCGATCCTTCTGGAAGAGCGTGGGGCTGGCCATCGTGTTGGCTATCCTGGCTGGTCTGTCGCTGCTGGGTGTGCTCTGGTTGGTCGATGAGCTGTTGTGGCGCTTTGAAGACCTCGTGTTCACGCTGTTGGCGTTAGCCTTCGGCTTTGGCGCCCTAGCGGGACTGGTCACGTTGGTTGTCACAGCGATACGCCGAAAGGACATCCTGCTGGGCCTCAGCCTGATCGTGATTCCCAGCGCTTTGGCAGCCGGTGTGCTGATGGGGTGGTCCGCCAGCCGGGCCGACCTCATGCCCGACAGTGGTCCGATGATCGCCGGTTCGATCGCCTGGCTCCTGCTGCCCGTGTCCCTGCTGCTTCGCGGGGCAGGCTTCGCTTGGGAGAAGCGGCCCCTCCCCGCGCTGGGCGCAGTGCTCTTGGGCGTGCCGATGCTCGCGATGTTCGTGATCATCCTGGGGCTGAGCGGCGGCGCCTTCATAGGCGGTGGTATGGCGATGCAGGCGGGTTTCGACGAGGCCCTGATGCCGATGGAAGCGCCCGCCGCCGGGCTGATGGATCGCAACTTCGCGGATGGGGACTTCGCTCTCGAAGTTGAGAAGATGGTGGAGGCTGAAGAGGGCGGCCCTGTGTCAGCGCCTGGCGATACCGGAGCCGGGCGTGCGGAGCCGCCGCGCTTGCGCCAGTACTTCCCTGAAACGATGCTCTGGCTGCCCGATGAAGTCACCGACGAGACCGGTCAACTGATCCTGGATTTCCCTGTCGCTGACAGCATCACCACGTGGCGCGTGGTTGCCCTGGCATCGTCTCAGGACGGTCGCCTGGGCAGTGCGACCGGCGCGCTCCGCGTGTTCCAGGATTTCTTCATCGACCTAGACCTGCCGGGTTCTTTGACTGTCGGCGATGAGATCGCCGTCCCGGTGGGGGTCTACAACTACCTTCCGGAGGCGCAGACGGTGCGACTGGAGGTGGCGGCGGCAGATTGGTTCGAGCTCGTCGATGAGCCCGTTAAGGAGATCACGATCGCTGCAAACGATATCACCGTCGTCTACTTCCGAATTCGGGCGTTAGCCTTCGGCCAACAGCTTTTCCAGGTGACTGCGTACGGCAGTCAGATGTCCGATGCCATCCGCAAGGACGTGCGCGTCTTCCCAGACGGCAAGGAGCTGCGGTTCGCGGTATCGGACAAGCTAGACGCCACCGTCGAGGTGGTGGAAACGGTGCAGATTCCGGCAGATGCCATTCAGGGAACGCAGAAGCTGGTGGTCAAGATTTACCCCGGTGTCGTGAGCCAGGTGGTGGAAGGGCTTGACGCCCTGCTCCGGATGCCCTTCGGTTGCTTCGAGCAGACCTCCTCCACGACGTATCCGAACATCCTTGTCCTCGACTACCTGAAGTCGGTGGATCAGGTCTCTCCTGAGGTGCAGATGAAGGCCGAGGAGTACATCAACCTGGGTTACCAGCGGCTGACCACCTTTGAGGTGCCCGGTGAGCCCGGCGGCTTCAGCCTCTTCGGTGATGCCCCTGCGGATCCGATGCTCACGGCCTATGGCCTGCAGGAGTTCGGCGATATGAGCCGCGTCTACGACATCGACCTGGCGCTGATCGGCCGGATCGCCGACTGGCTCTTCGCGCATCAGGAGGCTGATGGCTCCTGGCGGGGCGTGGAGGGCTTCCACGAGACGAGCCTCACCAGCATGACCGGACGGGTGCCGGTGACCGCCTTCATCGTCTGGGGCTTGGCGGATGCCGGCTATGCCGGTGATGGGCGCACCCAATCGGGCGTCGCCTTCCTGCGCGATCAGGTGTCGCAAGTGGAGACCGCTTACGATCTTGCGCTGGTGGCCAACGCCTTGGTAGCCGTCGACGTCAAGGTGGGGGAGATATTGAGTGCCACGGAGGCGGTCCTCGACCGGCTGGCGGCGATGGCGCAGCGGGACGGCGATGCCGTCTTCTGGACGCCGGGTCGCGAGACCTACATGGGCGGCTCGGGGACCAGCGGTCAACTGGAGACGACAGCCGCCGCCGCACTGGCCTTCCTGCGCGCCGGTCGGCACAGCGACCTGGCGAACGAGGCCCTGGTCTTCCTGACCCGCAACAAGGACAGCTTCGGCACGTGGGAGACGACCTCGGCGACGGTGCTCGCCCTCAAGGCGCTGCTGGAGAGCGTGCGCGCAGGGTCGGAGGACGTCGATGCGGCGGTGACGGTCCGCTTCAACGGACAGACGGAGACCGTCGAGGTGACACCCGAGACCTTTGATGTGGTCCAGATGATCGTCTTCGACGACGTGCCGGTGGGGCGCGATGCCGATGTCGAGATCGCGATGTCGGGCGAGGGCAACCTAATGTACCAGGTGACGGGCAGCTACTACCTGCCATGGGAGCGCCTGTCCCTCTATCCCGACCTGCTTGGGGGCGAGGAGCTGGTCTCCATCGACGTCGTCTACGACCGGGCCGAGTTGGCGGTGAACGACACCATTGGTGTCGACGTCACCGTAACGCTCAATGAGCCAGACGGCGTGGCCGAGCAGGCCATCATCGACCTCGGATTGCCGCCCGGGTTCGACGTCGAGACGGAGGACCTGGCGCGGTTGGTCGCCCGGTTCCAGGACTTGCCCGATGACTACCCGCACGCTCAGGTCAAGCGCTTTGAACTGACGGGCCGCCAGATCATTCTCTACGTCAGGAATCTCAACGGCGCCGAGCCGCTGCAGCTGTCCTACCGTCTGCGGGCCAAGTTCCCACTGGTCGCGCAGACACCTGCCAGTATGGCCTATGACTACTATAACCCCGCAGCTGCCGCCGACGCTGCGCCGCAGTTGCTGACGGTGGTGGAGTAGGGGGAGCGGGCAGCAAATAGCGATCAGCGATCAGCGGTCAGGTGTCAGCTATAGGCGCGTGGCTGGACGGTAGGTAGGGGAGTAGGGAGAAGGAAGTAAGGAGTAGGACCTCGTGAGCCGGGCCTATGATCCATTGGCGATGGATCATAGGCCCGGACTGTTGTGGATGTCCTGTAGAGATGTACCCCCTGGATGTACCCTCCGGTGGATTCGGGAAGCCTTGCGTAGGGCTATGATGGGACCAGGTATGGAGGGAAGGTCACCTGGAGGTTATCATCGATGAGAAGCTATGTTCTGATTACCGGCGCGACCGGTGGGTTGGGAAAGGCCTTTGCGGCCGCGTGTGCGGCCCGTGGGTGGGATCTGTTTCTGACGGATCTCTCGGACCGGCGGCTGGATGCTTTGGCCACGGGATTGGCGCGGCTGTATGGCGTTGAGGTCGTGACGCATTCGTGCGATCTGACCGAGGCTGCGGCGCGTGACGGCCTGTGGGGCACGATCGACCGGCTCGGCGCCCGCTTCCATATGTTGATCAACGTAGCCGGGCTGGACTACGAGGGGCCTTTTGATGAGCGCCGGCCGTCGGAGCTTCAGACGATCGTGCGGCTCAACGTTGAGTCCACGCTGGATACGACGCGACGGAGTCTCGTCTACCGCGATGTCCACCGGACCTTTCGGATCATCACGGTGAGCAGCCTTGCCGCCTTCTATCCGATGCCGGTCAAGGCAGTCTACGCGGCGTCGAAGCGGTTCCTGCTCGACTGGTCGCGGGCACTCGGCGAGGAGTTGCGCGACCGGGACGTGACGGTCACGGCGCTCTGCCCTGCCGGCATGCCGACCACGCCGGCATGTGTGCGCTCTATCGAGGCGCAGGGGCTGATGGGACGTTGGACGACGAAGGGCGCCGATGACGTGGCGGCGCTGACCCTGCGGCGGGCCATGGCAGGCCGGCGGGTCGTGGTCCCCGGTTTCCTCAATCAGGTGATGCGGGTCTTCGGCGCGATGGTGCCGCGGGCCGTACTGACGGCGATGCTCAAGCGGCGGTGGCTGGCGAGCCACCGCGTGTCGCACGGCCAAGTGCCGGTAGCCATGACACCGGTCGTGGTGAACCAGGAGGCAGCCCAATGACACCGATACAGGATCTACAACACTTGACTGCGGTGGTGACAGGCGCGACGTCGGGCATCGGGCAGGCAACGGCGGCGGCGCTGGCGGCAAGGGGCGCTTGGGTCATCGGGGTTGGGCGGTCTGAGGCCCGCTGTAGGGCAGCGCGGGAGGCCGTCCTGACCGCATCGCCCCAGGCCAGGATCTCGTTCCTGACGGCGGATCTTGCATCACAGCGTGAGGTGCGACAGCTGGCGGCGGACATACGCTCGACGCTGCGCGCAGAGGACACTGAACGACTGGATGTCCTTATCAACAGCGCCGGCACCGTGTCGAGCTGGCGCGACGTGACGGAGGACGGCTACGAGCTGCAGTTCGCCGTCAACCACCTGGCACCGTTCCTGCTCACGCTGGAGCTGATGCCGTTGCTGGAAGCGGCGCCGTCGCCGCGGGTGATCACCGTGAGCTCGGGGTCGCACTACCGGACCCGGATGCGCTGGGAGGACGTGATGTACCGGCAGGGTTACCAGGTGCTGAAAAGCTACAAGCAGTCGAAACTGGCCAATGTGCTCTTCACCGCGGAGTTCAACCGCCGCTACCTCGAGGCCAGGGGCGTGCGCGCGTATGCTGCAGATCCCGGGCTGGTGAACACGCAGATTGGGTTGAAGGGCACGCACGGGCTCGCCCGCTGGGTCTGGCAGCGGCGCAGCGCCAGGGGCGCCGGCCCGGAGGAAGCGGCGGAGGGCATCGTCTTCCTTGCTACGGATCCGGCTGCCGGCGAGGATGAGGGCGTCTACTGGAAGGACTGCCGGCCCAAGCAGCCCAGCGCGCAGGCGCGGGATGGCGCCGAGGCGGCGCGGCTATGGGCGCTCTCGGCGCGGCTCTGCGGCTTGAGCGGAGCGTAGGTCCGGAAATCTCTCGACACACGCCGACAGGCGACGGGAAGACCGCCGCCTGCCGGTGAATAGCGTTTCTGGTTCCCGTGGCCACCCGCACAGGGTAGGCCAGGATCCCTCGCGGTTACTTCTTGGTCAGTTGTGCGCTGAACATGTCGCCGCCCGTCTCCTCCGAACGGTCGGTGGCAGGCGGTGGTTCGACAGACAGGGCTGAGATCGCCGCCCGGAGCTCGGCAGTCATGTCTATCTCCAACGCACCGAGAGACCCGTTGAGTTGGTCGACATTGCGGGCGCCGATGATGGGCGCGGTCACGGCAGGGTGGCTAGCCACCCAGGCCACAGCGAGGCTGACCGGGCTGTAGCCGTTCTCTTTGGCAAAGGCTGTGAAGTCCCCGGCGGTCTCGTAGACCCAGTTGTCGGCGTAGCGCTTCTGGTACATCGCGTTGCTGACCAGGCGGCCTTCGTCAGGGCGCTTGTCGACCCCGTACTTGCCTGTCAACAGTCCGCCACCCAAGGGGCTGTAGGGGATGACACCGAGGCCCTCCGACTGGGCCATCGGCAGGATTTCCACCTCGGCCTGGCGCTTGACGAGGTTGTACATCGGCTGCAGCACCTCGAAACGCGCCCAATCGTGCAAGGCGGCTATGCCCAACGCCTTGGCCACCTGCCACGCCGCGAAGTTGCTGGCGGCGGGGTAGAGGATTTTGCCCTGGCGGACCATGTCGTCGAGGGCGCGCAGGGTCTCCTCAAGGGGCGTGTCGTCGTCGAAGCGGTGGATGAAGTAGACGTCGATGTAGCCGGTGTCTAGCCGTCTGAGGCTGCCTTCAATAGCCTGCATCAAGTGGCGCCGGTGTGCGCCCCGCGCGTTGACGTCCGGGCCCATCGGGAAGTAGGCTTTGCTGGTGATGACCACCTCATCACGGCAGCCGGCAATCAGCTTACCGAGGATCTGTTCCGAGTGACCCTTCTGATAGACATTGGCGCAGTCGAAGAAGTTGATGCCGACGTCGCGGCAGCGGTGGAACATGGCTGCCGACGTGGCTTCATCGGCGTCGCCGCCAAAGGACATCGTCCCGAAGCAGAGCGACGAGACCTTGACGCCGGTGCTTCCCAGTACTTTGTGCTCCATATGGTCCTCCTTACTGGCCTTCTGTAGGTTGTCGCACTCTTTGCATCGCGCTATCAACTGCATCTGCCCTGAGGGATCCTCGAGCATCTGGGAAGGTTAAGCCGCGGTCACTCTGGACAAGGGTGCTGCGGTTTTCGGCTGCCCGTGCACTTGTCGAAGGTTGCTGTCCCCTGGCGACGGAAAGGTCAGAAACGATTCGGTCGCCGCCGCGATATCGCTGTAGTAGCCTCGGTGCTGGGCCGGCAGCAGCGCGGCAATCTGGTACATCATCTCGTCCACGATCTGTTGGCGCACCGCCCCCGCAGCCTTTATCCCGTTAGTGCCGACGGTGAATGGATTCCCCACCTTCACGTGGTATTCGGTGCGTCGCAGGCGCCGGATGTTCTCTGAGAAGTTCTCACCCCCGTAGCACGCCACAGGCCAGACTGGGACCCCGGTGCGCTCCGCGAGCATCGCGACGCCGGGCTTCCCTTGGTGCAACCGTCCGTCGTGACTGCGCGTGCCCTCGGGGGTGACGAACAAGATCATACCCTTGTCCAGCGCCTGGAACCCCTGGCGCATCGCGGAAACGTCGACCTCCTCACGGTCGATGGGAATGATGTTCCAGTTCCGGAAAAGCAGGCGGTAGAGCCAGTTGTCCCAGTTCTCAACTTTCGAGTACCCTGTCCCAAGATCGCTCCCGACGCGCGGGTAGATGATGGGCAGTTCCAGGAAGTTGACGTGGTTGACGATGATGATGTAGGGACCCTTAGCCGGCAGGCGCTTCAGGCCGCCAGCGTCGATCTTGCAGACCAGATCTGTAAGGGCACGGGCTGCAAAGTTGATGACGCGCCTGGCGATGAGCTTTGACGTCTTCATTGATTCCGTCTGTTGTCGTGTCTGAGCATGCATTCGCTGAGGTCTAGCCCGCTGGGCCCAGCACCGCGTTCACGTCGGAGAGCTCGGTCTCGCTGAGCTCCCAATCGGCAGCCATCGCGTTGGCCTCGACGTGGGCGACCTTGGTGGCACCGGAGATGACGGAGCAGACCTGCGGATGGGCCAGCAACCACGTGTGCGCCAGCTCTGCCATGGTATGGCCCCGGGCCCCGGCCCATGCTACGAGCGTTTCGATCTTGGTGTAGTTGGTGTCGGTCATATAGCGCTGAACGTAGCCGCTGCTCTCACCACGCGATCCCGCCGGCGCCGGCTCACCGCGCTTGTACTTGCCGGTGAGGAAACCGCCAGCCAGGGGGAAGTAGGGCAGGATGCCCACGTTGTACGCTTCGCAGTAAGGCAGCATCTCCTGCTCCAGGCCACGCTCAAGCATATGGTAGTGGTTCTGGATGGTCACGAATGGTGTCCAGCCGCGGACCTCGGCGAGCAGGTTGGCCCGGGCAAGCTGCCAGGCGGCGTAGTTTGATGCGCCGATGTAGCGAACCTTACCGGTGGAGATCAGATCGTCGAGCGCGCGCAGCGTTTCCTCGATTGGCGTCTCGCTATCCCAACGGTGCATCTGGTAGAGGTCGATGTGATCCGTCTGTAACCGCCGTAGGCTGGCTTCAACGCCAGATATGATATGGTAACGGGAAGCTCCCCTGTCGTTCGGTCCCTCGCCGGTGCTATTGTAGACCTTGGTTGCCAGGATCACCTGATCCCACCGGCCCTGCAACGCCACGCCCAGCGCCTCCTCGGACCGCCCACCTTGGTAGACATCGGCGGTGTCGATGAGGTTGATGCCCGCGTCCAGCGCGGCATCGATGATGGCATTGACGCCCGCTTGGTCGACCTTGCCACCGAATTGGTTCGTGCCCAATCCCACCGTCGAAACCCGGACGCCGCTGTTCCCCATTGATCTGTATTTCATAGTTTGTTCCTTCTCCACACTGATCTGATCATTGTCTGTTTGCTCTCCCGCTCGCGACTCATTCGCGCCGGTACCCCTCCACCGCGGCCTCGCCGTCCGCGAGGAAGACAGCTTCGACGCAGATCTCGGATGCCCAGAAGTCGGGAATGCGCTCGTTGACCATTCTGGTGGCGAGAGGGCGCAGGCCCAGACGCCAGTTGTTCACCCTCAGCTTGTCGAAGCTGACATTGATGCTGCAGCCGGTCGCTTCGACACCCATAGTCGCCGTTGCGTCGATGCTTCGCCCACGCAACGCCCTTGGGATATCAAACTGGAGATCGAGGCGCTCGAGCAGGGAGGCGCTCGCCTGCAGGTCGGCGGTCACGAGACCGGGGTCGAAATCCAAGTCGAGGCGCGCATCCTCAACGAGATCAGCATTCTGCAGGAGCTCCAGGACCATCCGGTTGAGGTCCCCGTCGGTGACGACGATCCGCACGCGCTCATTGAGCGCAATCTGGTCGAGATTCTCCATATCCTCGAACGAGGTAATGCGGTATTCGGGAAGGCCGGGGTCGGGGGTGGGCATCGCCTCTGGCTCGGGTTCCGGCGCGGTGATGCCCAGCATGCGGAGCACAGGGCCGATGATGGGCCACTCCGGCAGCGGGGGCAGCTTCTCATTCAGCGCTTCGGCGCCAACCACAGACGCCGAGCGGGCAAGCAAGGCCAGAGCCAGGAGCAGCGACAGTGCCATCTTCTTGTGGGAAATCATTGTCTACCTCCACTATTCTATTGTTTCCGGACTCGCGTGTCGCCGACGGCCCCACATTCGCAGCGGCTTAGGCGCAAAAACACAACGAGCGACTGCTTTATTATAGCTCAATCTTCGTCGATGCCCCACCAGTACATATCGGCGAGTTTGCGATGCTCCTGGTGGAGCCGGACGTAGCTCTCGTAACGATGCTCATCAATCTTGTCAGCCTCAAGTGCTTCGAGCACTGCGCAGCCGGGCTCAACGGTGTGGCTGCAGTCGGAGAAGGCACAATCGGGGACATACGGGGCGATATCGGGGAAATAGGCATCAATCTCCTCGGGGTCGAGATCGAAGAGTGCGAGGGCACGGATACCGGGGGTATCTGCGACCCAGCCGCCCACTTTCAGCGGCACCAGTTCGGCTACGGTTGTCGCGTGGCGCCCTTTCCCAGTAGTGCCACTGACCTGCATGACACGCTGTCCTAGACCGGGCTCCAGCGCGTTCAAGAGGCTGGATTTTCCGACACCTGAGGGCCCAATCAGCGCCGAAATCTTGCCCTGCAGCAAGCTGCGCAACTCGCCGACACCGGTGCCGTTCGCGGCGCTGGTGTAAAGCACGCGGTAGCCGATCTGTTCATAGATGCCGAATAGCTCCTTCGCCGCCGGCATTCCGACCAGGTCGGTCTTGTTAGCACAGACAAAGGGAGGAATCCCCTGACGTTCCGCGCCGACTAACAACCGGTCCAGCATTCTGAGGCGTGGCTCTGGCTCTGCGCAGGCGATCACAAAGACCACCTGGTCGGGGTTCGCGATGATAACCTGCTCTTGTTCTCTGAGATAGCCGCGACGGTCCCATCGCCGGGACCCCCGTCCAGACGCGAGGGGCTTGAGCCTCGAAAGCGCGCGCTTTCGTTCGTAGACGTCCTCTACAACGTAGCTCCCATCGGCCAGCGCTTCCCATTTCACACGGTCCCCGACCGCGACAATCGTTGTGTCGCTGCGTTCCTTTTTCAGTCGCCCCCGGATGCGGGCAGTGATCTGGTCTCCATCTTCTGTCAAGACCGTGTAGAAGCCGCTCTGCGATTTGATGACAAGCCCGTCGTTCAGGTATCTTCCCCCTCATCTCTATCGTGCGCACTGGGCGAGGCCGACGCTCCGTGGGGAGCATCTAGATTCTACCTGCTGCCGCGATCGGGGCAACTCGCCAGTTGCCCGGCCTGCCGCAACCCGTGGCATCCCTCAAGGTGCTGGTCGGGGATGCGAAGCCCCTAGCTCATCATGAAACCCACTCTCATGAATGACATTTTGTTGACTTCAGCGCCGATTACACTTATACTAAGGAGGTCACCTTGTCTTCACGCAACTGTAACGAAACTGTAACACACTAAGAGCAGCGCGAATCCCTAGCCTCGGCCGAGAAGAGGAGGCACGCTATGGCTTTCCGCATGCGCTGGCCCACTTCGCGAAACGTCATCCGTCAGCGGTTCGGGGAGCATCCAGCGGTCTACAACAAGTTCGGTCTTCCGGGCCACGAAGGTGTGGATTTGGTCGCGCCCTATGGGAGCGCGGTCTCGGCTGCGGCCGATGGGTTTGTGAGCGATGTGCGGTTGGACGGCTTCTCCGATCCCATGTTGAAGCCGTATGGCAACCAGGTGCGCCTCCAGCACGTGGATGGCTATGAGACCATCTATGCCCATCTCTCCCAGGTCGTGGTGGTGCGCGGGCAGCTTGTGAAGGCCGGACAGGTCATTGGTTTGGCCGGCGACACAGGCCACGCGGCGGGGCCGCACCTGCACCTGGGGCTGAAGCATTACGGCGCCACGGTCAACGGTGAGACGGCTTATCCCTACGACCTCATCGACCCTGAGCCCTTCCTGCGCAATGGACCAGATGACGATGTCGCGGCTTTTGACGCCGGTGAGCCGTCGATGCAGGTGGAAGTCGACAGCGTCGAGCTCGGGTTCTTGAACCTCCACGTGCTGCCCCGGAGGGATGCGGACATCCTGCAGAGCGTGGCTCACGGGGCCCTATTGGATGCACTCGAGGACGCCGCAGCGGTCCGGCGCAAGGTTGGGACCCAGGGTCAGTGGCTGTGGGTGCGAACGCCCGACGGGACGCGGGGTTGGGCGCCGGCATGGTATGTGAAGCTGCCTGATGGCGTCCCGGAGCCGCCAGAGGATCTGGACTCGCTGGTGGTGGTAGTGGTGGACAGCCCTGACGAGGTGGTGTGGCTACGCAAGGGCCCGGGGGTGGCCTTCCCGAAGGTGATCAGGCTGCGGCATGGGACGTCGTTGCGGGCGCTACAGGCGTTGGGGGTGGTCGAAGACAGGGTGGGACAGCGGGGGGCGTGGCTGCGGGTTCTGGCGCCCACGGGGGATGTGGGGTATTGTGAGGCATGGCATCTGAAGGTGGTGCCCTTCGGCGAGAAGCCGGTGCTCCCGGAGCCGCCCATCGGGGAGCCGACCGAGCATGTGGTCGTCGATAGCCCGGATCTGGGGCTGCGGCTGCGGGCGGGTCCTGGGACGAACTATGAGAAGGTGTGGTGGATGCCACACGGGATGGTCCTGAGCTCGCTCGAGGATCCGGACGAGACGGGGGCGAAGGTGGGCCGGTTCGATGCGTGGATTCACGTGCGCACGCCCGCACACCATGAGGGGTACGCGGCTGCGTGGTATCTGCGCCATCCCGACGCGCAGGACGAACGGCAGCGCGTCAACGCTGCCGAGCTGCCCAAGGGGCTGTCGCCGCACATTTTCGGGATCCACGCGGTCTCGGTGGCGGACGATGCTTACACGCGCGAGGGGATCCAGAGCCTGTATGCGGGAACGGGCAAGCAGGGGTGGATCCTGTTCACGGAGATCTGCGGGCGGCACGCGCACACGATCCGGTTGGTACCCGAGATCCGCCAGCGGCTGTGGGCTTGGGCCGAGGCGGGCTACGGGGTGATCGTGCGGCTGAACCACGGCTATGAGCCCGGCGGGACGCTGCCGGAGTC
>JAFGNI010000696.1 GCA_016927095.1 Anaerolineae bacterium
TGAGCCATACCCCCGTGAACCAGAACCAGGCTATCCTGCAGCCGGCGGCGCGTATCGCTACTCACGTCGTCTTCACCCAGAATGTGGTGTACAGGCAAGAGCCGTCCACGACTTACACCATACTCCGCATCCCCCGGGCCCGCGAACTCGCCAAGGATCAACTTCATACCAGGCCAGACGCCACCACTATCCTGCCATCCTCCGCCCGAACCTGCCAACCACTCGCCCAGGATCGCCCGTGCGGCCACGAGGCGCCGCTCCACTTCACTGAGCTGCCCTGTCAAAGCCTGGGCCTGTCCCGTCACACGCATGCAGGCCGCGATCAGACACGCCAGAAGGCTCGTCGACACGGCCAAGCGCGACCCCTTAGGGATGCCATTCACCCGGCTAACAATCTCAAGACCCAATCCCGGCCCGACCAGCCGAGCCAGCAGATCGGGCAGCGCCTCACCGGACCCCTCGATACCTGGGGGGATGACGCCGGCTGCGATGACCGCTGCTTTCAGCAGGCCAAGGTAGTCTCGAGCGAAGTCGAAGACCTCCGCCAGATCGTGGACCTCGGCGCTGGCGCCGAGGTCGACACTGGTGAAGCGCAGGACTGGCACGTCAATGACCCGGACAAAAGCCTCCACGGGGGGCTTAGGAGAGGAATCGCGACCTCGTACGGCCAGGTCGATCGACACATTGAGGACGCGTGCTCCCTCGGGGTAATCCATCCCCAGAAAGAAGATGTCACTCCACCCACTGTGGCTCAGGTCCATACGGACCGGCGTCGCCTCGTGGAGAATGGGATACAGACCCCGGGGCGTTGGGGACAGCAGCTCGCGCCGAACGCGCAGCGGGTGGTCGGCAGGATGGCCAACCCGAAACATCCACTGGTTGCCACGCACCGAGCGGACACTACGGCGGACCTGGTCAGCCAACGTCTGGAAACCCAGCCGGTGATAGGCCTCAGCCAGTGCACTGGTGACACCTTCACTCAGGCCCAAGACGCGCTGTGCCTCAAGGAACGTCCGAATGGCCTCCTCGAAGCGTCGCTGCAGGAGATGCTCGTAGCCACGAAATGGGATTCCTCCCCGCCGTTGCAGCCCGCCAGTGCGCGGCAGATGAAAGCGATGCAGCGCATACAGAAAGAAAAGCGCGCGCACACGCTCGTAGAGGTTATCGCTGTGGTGGCGGAACGACTCCAATGCACGACATTCAGCTTGCAGCTCAGCAGCCGACATGGTGGCGCACAGAGCGTCCAGCGATCGATCCCGCACGACCGGATCGGCGGAAACGATGGTCTCGATGAGCACACTGTGCATCGTCAGGCTCCGGTTCCGAGATGGGCAGCTGCGTCCCGGCCCATCTCCCGCAGGCTCAGGAGCTCGACCAATCGCGACAGCACCTCCTCTCGATCCCGGCCGGTCAGTGCGAGTGCCAGCTGCGCGGCAAACAGCCCGTACTTCACGCCGACATCGTAACGCTGCGCCTGCTCCTCAAGCGCCAGGTACTTCTCCCGCTGCGCCAACTCCGCAAGGGCATCTGAGAGTGTGACACTGCGCCGTCCGCCGGTCGGGTCAGCGGTCGCCTCTTGGACTTGGCGGCCCAGGATCTCCATGACGGTCGGCGTGAGAACGTGCATCCCAAAGAAGCAGAGATAGTGACCGGCGCGGAGCCCTGGGACGATCAAGTTAATCTCCGCCTGGGTAGGCGTGGGCTTCTCCACGACCGATTCGATGATATAGAGATCTTTGCGGCCTGCGACCCTGCGACCACCGACTGTGCCATAGTACGGAAGGAGGGATTCGCGCGTCGCCTGAACCGCCGACACGGCGCAAGATTCAGCTTCAGCGACACCCACAAGCTGTTGAGCGCAGGTCCTCAGTTCGCCACTGACATAGAGATGGTCACCGACAAGGTGCAGAAACGGATCGTCTCCGACGAAGTCGCGGGCACAGAATACGGCGTGCCCATAGCCGAGGGCGTGTTCCTGGGGCACGAAACGCACGATGCCTCCATGGCGACGAAGCACGTCAGCATAGCGCACCTCGTCCCCGGGGACTACCACAACGGCAACCTGGTCGATTCCCGCACTCACTGCCTCATCGACAAGGACCTCCAGGACGGATTTCTCAGCGCCATCCCGGTCTATCAGCGTTTGAAGGGGCAGATTGCGCTGATCTCTGCCGGCTGCAGTAACCACAGCTCTGCTGATGCGCATGTGTCGTGGACCTCCCTCGCCTCTACTTGGTTATGGTGACCTTAGGCGCTGCGAGCACGCGCCCGTGTAACCAGCCGCCGGTTACGCGGTCTTCACAAACAGCAGCCGCTGCCAAAGATGGCCACTGTCAGCGGCGTCTGGGATGTAAGTATCCAAGAAGCGAAAGCCTCGTTGCTCCATGAACGTCTTGAGCGATTCAACATCGTATGCGCGGACGCTCAGCAGCTCGATCCGCTCCCCGGGCAGGAGATCGGTCTCACCACCCAGACAGGAGATCGTGATCCTCGAGTCGACCTCGAAAAGAAAGGTGAAGCGCATCGCGTGAAGATCACCATCACCGCCCTCATCGCAGATGACGTGTCCCTGAGCGAGCGATAGGCCAAGCGTGGCGAGAAGCCGGTCAAAGAATCTTGACAGATTCTCTGGAACACGCGAGAGCCGCGCGCGCAACCGGCCGTTCAGATCCTCCTCCTGGTACATGGGGACCACATCCAGGTAGACATAGTCATTGGGTGGTACCAGTTCACCTAGAAGGTCTGCTATGAACGTCTGGTCGAAGTTTCCAAACGTCGCACCAATCATCGCGAATAGCCTGCTGTCGCAGTCACCGATCAGCTGCCTCAGGTCGGAGGCGAAATCTGGATGGCCGAAGTCAGCCAGGACAAACGACCTTCGGAAGCCCTCGTGCTCCAGATTCCCTCGAGCCATCGTCAGCATCGCCTCAGAGGAGTCGACACCTATGTAAGTGATGTCATAGCCATCGGCGTGCAGACTCCTCAGTAATACCTGCTCAGGGCGCGCGTTGCCGCATCCCAAGCTAACAAACCCAACGCTCTGTTCCCTTGTCCAGAGCGACTGGCGGACAAAGAAGTCATACTCCTGGCGCCAGGGGATCAGCTCAAGTTCGCCATTGCGGTAGCTGTAGAAGGAATCGGCCCCATTCATAAGGTAGAAGAGATTCTGCGGCACCCTGCGATTCGACACGAACTCGGTCAGGTACTCCGCTTCAAGGCTGTCACGATCGCAGAAAACCACTAACTCATCCACGGATCACGCCTTCCTATCTCAGAATGTGAGGATTCGGTCATTATAGCAGAGGCGCTCAAACTCACGAACCCGCTATCGGTACTTCAGGCAACTGTGTAGAGCGACAGAGCCTGGAACAGAA
>JAFGNI010000140.1 GCA_016927095.1 Anaerolineae bacterium
GCGCGATGCCCCCCGCCACGGCGGGGGTGGCCATCGACGTGCCACACATCACCAGATAGTCGTCCACCGGGAAGTTGTCAGTCGATGTGATTCCCCCGTCCCCGGTAGTCTGGCAGGCGCCAGCGGTCACAATGGGCTTGAGTCGCCCGTCGTCGGTAGGCCCCCATGAGGTGTGCACATATTGCTCGTTGTTGTTGGTGTTGGCACCGCCGACGTGAATAGGGTTCTTCGCGCCCGCCGGCGGGGCCACGAGGCCATAGCCGCCGCCGATACCCGGGCACGAGGTCGTCTGATTCCTCTCATTGCCCGCCGCCCAGGTGGCGATGTACTTGTCGCCGATGCCGACAACGCTGTTGCCACCGCGCACGATCTGGTCGATCAGGACCGAAGCCGCCCCGTAGTTGCCCATCAAGCTGCAGCTGCCCGGGTAGTAGTTGTCGTAGATGTTGGATCCGAGGCTGGCGGTGCCCAGATCGGCACCATACGTGTTCTGTGCTTGGGCCCAATCCTGCTCGATGTCGGGCACATTCTCATAGAAGATGACGCCGGAGCCGGGATAGGTGGTCCCATAGGAGAACAGGTCGACGTTGGGCGCCATGCCGCGCCACTGTAGCGCACTCCCACCTTGGGCCACACTGTTCAAACCGCTCCCGCCGACGGTACCGGCGACGTGCGTACTGTGGTCGCTCACCGCATCAGCATCGCCGTGCACAAGACGCGTGCCGAAATCCACGTGGTCCCCGGCCTGACCGCTGTCGTAGACCAACACATCGATGCCGGTGCCGTCCAGGTTGTACGGCGATGCCTGCAACAGGTCCACGCCGATCTGCTGGCGGCTGCCGTCGTTGGTGCCGGTCAGCGGCGGCGACGCCGGTTCAACCCACTGGACGATGTCCTCCGAGGCCAGCGACTCGATGTTGCCACGCGGCATCTCCACCACCAGCAGATGGATGCCGGCGACTTCACCAGTGACGCGCCCACCATAACGAGCAACAGCGGTTCGGCCCGAGTCCAGGCTGACGTCGGCGTGCAACGCGACGTAGACTGCCGCCGTCCCATCGGGGGCAAGGTTGTGGGGACCCCAGAGGTTCTGCGTAATGGCGGGCGCCACTTTGTCCTGGGTCGTCAGTGCGCCGGCCCACGTCACGCCGGGCAGCTCCAACACCGCCGCTGGGTTCATCGCCGGCACCGACGCAATCCAGGCGTAATCTGGCACGTAGGCCAGCAGCCGCAGTCCGCGTGCCTCGAGTTCAGTCTTGGCTGCGTCTCTGGGGATGAAATCCAGCTGCACGAGGACATGCGTGCGGTCACGCTCCGTGCTCGCAGGGCGACCGAGCGCCTGCGCGTCAGCCTCCGTGGGGGCAAACTGACGCGACTGCAGCCGTATCGTGTGCGTGACAGGTGTCGTCGCAGCAGTCATCGTGTTCGCGGCAGGAGGAACTGCCTCCGGGGATTGCGACGCCTCCTGTGGCGGGGGATCTGTCTCGGGAACCTGCGCCCTCGCCAAGGTAGCGGGGACCGGCACAGAGAAGAGAGAGGAGAACAGCATCGCCACAACCAACGGAAGACCCAAGATCGAACGCATCAGCAGCCAGCACCGGTTTCGCATCGGCGTGCTCCTTTCGAACCTCTGGCCCGAAGTCGAGGCCGCGGTTCAGGTTCAGGAAGCGGGGAATGGTTTGCATTCCCATTATAGGCGAACGTCCTTTGGCACGCAACAAGCGAACGATGGCCGTGTGGCGTGGTTGTTTGCCGCCTGGTGGCCATGTGATACAATTCCCTCGATCTTTCAGTCTTTAAGCAATTACTGAATCCAAAGGATGCTATGGACGCAGCGGAACTGGCACGCTTCTTCAAAGCACTGGCAGACGAGACCCGGCTACAGCTGATCGCCCTCCTGGCACAGCAGCAGCCGGGCCAGGCGATGTGCGTGAGCCGACTGGCGCGCGAGCTCGGCACGACCACGCCCAATGTCTCCCAGCATCTGCGGGTGCTGAAGGATCTGGGCCTCCTCCACGGTCAACGTCGCCGCCATCGCATCCATTACTTTCTCAACTTTGACCGCCTGGCATACTACCAGGCGCTGGCGGGCGAGTTGCTGGGTCAGTCTTTCCTTGTCGCAGAGATCACCAACTAGGAGAACCTACCGATGGAGAGAAGCCGGGACATAACGACCGAGAGCCCGCGGAGCCCACAGGCGTCGTCCAGGGACAATACGACGCCAGAGCGAGGCAATGCACTGCGCGGCGCAGGACAAGGGGCTCCGCAGCCCCGCGGGACCCAAGTTAGCGGTCAAGGGAGAGGACAGCCCGCCGGAGCCGGGCCCAAGAAGGTAAAGGGACTCGGATCTGGGGGAAAGCCGGGGCCGCAAGGACCCGTCTGGCCGATCTTGCGCCGCCTGATCACCTATATGCGACCCCACAGTTGGTTACTGACCGGCGTCGTGGTCGCGGCATTGCTGACAACCGCGGCGGAGCTGGCGCCACCTGCGATCATCCGCCGATCCGTAGATCGCTTTATTCTGGGAAGCGGCGGACAGAGCATCTGGTGGGCGGCGGGGGGCCTCTTCGCGCTCTCACTGGTCCAAGGCGGCATCGACTTCGTGCGACTCTACCTAACCGCTTACATGGGCCAGCGCATCGTCTTCGAGATCCGCAACGCTGTCTTCGAGCACTTAAGCCGGCTGTCGTTCTCATTCTACGATCAGGCGCGCACAGGCGATCTCATGTCGCGCGTCACCGCGGACGTGGACACCCTCAACACCTTCTTCGGGCGGGCCGCCGTGATCGTGTTGACCAATACGCTGACCTTGATCGGCATCCTGGCCGTGTTGGTCGTTTGGGACTGGCGCCTGGGGCTGGTCTATTTGGCCTGCCTGCCCCTGGTCGTGCACGGGATGTGGATCTATGCCCGGCGCGTGCGCCCGGCGATGGGCCGGGTGCGCCGGAAGATGGCAGACCTAAGCGCAGCGCTTCAGGAGAGCCTGGCGGGCGCGCTCCTTGTCAAGCTTTTTGGGCGTGAAGGCTTCGAGCGCCGGCGAGTCGACCGGCAGAGCCAGGGCCTGCTCCAAGCGCAGTTGGACACCTCCCGCATCACGTCACTCTGGATGCCCTACGCCCACGTGGTGATGGGCGTCGCCACCGCGCTGGTCCTCTGGTTCGGGGGAAGCAGCGTGATTGCACAAGTGATCACCTTGGGTACGCTGATCGGCTTCACAACCTATATCCAACTGCTTATGCGCCCCATCCGCCAGACTGGGATGATGGTGAGCCAGTCGCTCCAAGCGATGGCAGCAGCCGAGCGCGTCTTCGAGGTGCTGGATACCCGGCCCGACATCCAGGACGCGCCCAATGCTACACCCTTGCCCCAGGTAGAGGGACATGTGCGTTTCGAGCATGTGAGTTTTGCCTACAACTCTGGCAACAACAAGGAAACCGAAGCCCTGCGGGATGTCAGTTTCGAGGCTCGACCCGGCGAGATGGTAGCACTTGTGGGGCCATCGGGTGCAGGCAAGACAACGTTGGTCCACCTGCTGCCCCGCTTCTATGAGGCGCAGGCAGGCCGGGTCACGATTGACGGACACGACATCCGCGATGTGACCGTCAAGAGCTTGCGTGACGCCATCGGGATCGCGCTACAGACAGTCTTCCTCTTCGACGCCTCGATTGGTGAGAACATCGCCTACGGCAATCCCCACGCTCGCCAAAGCGAGATTGAGTGGGCAGCCAAGGTGGCCCAGATGCACGACTTCATCATAGGACTGCCGCTGGGGTATGGTACCCCGGTGGGTGAGCGCGGGGTGCGTCTCTCCGGCGGCCAGAAGCAGCGCATCGCGCTTGCCCGCGTGTTACTCACCGATCCCCACATCCTGATCCTCGACGAGCCCACCTCCAGCGTCGACGCCGCTACCGAGCGGCAGATGCAGAAGGCGCTGGATGAGGTGCGCGCCGGGCGAACGACCTTCGTAATCGCCCACCGGCTCTGGACGGTGCAGCACGCCGATCAGATCCTGGTGCTGCGGGATGGACGCATCGAGGAGCGCGCCCGAGGCAAGGGGGGCCGCACGGCCCATGAGATCCTGCTGGACGCCGGGGGAACCTATCGCCAACTCCATGATTTGCAGCAAGTGGGAGAGAGGCTGGCTACAGACGAGGGCTATGCGACCGAGCAAGGAGGTGCGCGATGACCATCCGCGGCGGGTTTATGGGACGCCTGCAGGGCAACGAAGGACAGGGTCGGATGCGGCTCTCCGAGATCAATCGACAGGCCCTGGGCACGTTGTGGCGCTACCTGCGCCGCTACGCGGGCCGGTTGGCTTTAGCGTTGGCGGCGACACTGACGGTCACGGCGACCAACTTAGCGATGCCTTACTTGCTGAAGGTAGCCGTGGATACCCACATTGCCGCCGGAGACCTGCGGGGTCTCGGCTGGATCTCACTGCTCTACCTAGCGCTCAATGGCATCTACTGGCTGGCAATCTATTGGCAGGGTTACCTTTCGGCGTGGGTAGGGCAGCACGTGGTCTACGACCTGCGCCGCGACCTCTTCGATCATGTGTTACGACAGTCGGTCGCCTTCCATGAGGAGGAGAAGGTGGGCGGCATCATGTCACGCCTGACCCACGACATCAACGCCGTCTCGGAGATCGCCTCCAGCGGCGCGCTCAACCTGCTCAACGATCTCGTCTCCCTGACGGGCATTATCGTCATCATGGCCACCCTCAACGTCAAGCTGACGCTGGTCACGTTGATCGCCGTCCCGGTGGTGCTTGTTAGCATCGGCTATTTGGGCAAGCAGATGCGGCGCGTTTATCGTGACGTACAGCAGGCGATGGCCGACGTCAACACCGGCGTCGAACAGGGCGTAGCAGGGATGCGTGTCGCGCAGTCGCTGGCGCAAGAATCATTCACCGTGGAGCAGTTCGAGAGCCTGAGCTTGCAGAACATGAAGGCAAACCTGCGGGCGGGCCTGCTCTTTGCTGCCGTCTTCCCGACGATGACGGTGACCAATATGCTCGGGGTCGTGCTGGTCTTGGGATACGGCGGCAGCCTGATCAGCAGCGGCGCGCTGACGATCGGTGCGCTGCTGGCCTTCCTGAGCTATGTCTACCGCTTCTTCGGCCCGCTGCGGGAACTGGGTCTAGTCTACAACAGCTTTGAGGCCGCGGCAGCGTCGCTGGACCGCATCGGGGACTATATGGCGAGGGAGCCCGGCGTCGTCGAGACGGCTGAGCCACAGCGCCCTGAAGGGGGCTTCGAAGGCGAGCTGGCACTGGAGGCGGTGACCTTCACCTATGATGATGAGGAAGATCCGGTCCTGAGAGACCTGACCCTGCACGTGAACCCGGGTGAGACGATTGCCCTGGTGGGCGCCACAGGCGCGGGCAAGAGCACCATCGCCAAGCTGCTGGCGCGGCTCTACGATCCTCAGAAGGGGACCGTCCGTATTGACGGCATCAACATGCAGCAGATCGCGAACAGCGATCTTCGCCGCCTGGTCACGCTCGTGCAGCAGGACATCTTCCTCTTCGCGGATTCGATCCGCGAGAACATCCGCTACGGCAATCCTGAGGCGACCGACGACGAGGTTGAGGATGCCGCCCGGCGCGCGCAGGCCCACGACTTCATCACGCGGCTGCCGCAGGGCTATGACAGCCAGGTCGGCGAGCTCGGCGCGCTGCTCTCGGGCGGACAGCGCCAGTTGGTGGCCTTCGCGCGGGCGCTGTTGGCCGATCCGAAGGTGTTGATGCTCGACGAGGCGACCGCCAACGTCGACCCTTACACCGAGGACCTGATCCAGAAGGCGATGGACGAGATCCGCCAGGATCGCACGACGCTGATCATCGCGCACCGCTTCTCGACGCTGCGCAAGGCCGATCGTATTGTGGTGATCGAGGAGGGTCGTGTGGTAGGCGAGGGCACGCACAAGACGCTGATCGCCGAAAACCCGACCTACCAGCAGCTCTATCGGCGCGAGTGGGCGACCAAGCGAACGTGATTCCTGAAGCACACCAGGCACACACCTCCAACACCGGGGGCGCACATCCGGATTTTGAGTTCAACCTGCGAGAGCTCGGCGGATCGCTGGGCGACTTCGGCACCCTGTTCCCGCTGGCGGTGGGTTACATCGCCGTCAACGGACTGGATCCAGCAGGTCTCTTCGTGATGCTGGGACTGACCAACATCGCGCTTGGGCTGGTTTACCGGCTGCCGATGCCCCTGCAACCCAAAAAGGTCATCGCTGCGGTGGCAATCGGACAAGGGTGGTCACCTTCCCTCGTCTATGCCTCGGGGTTTGGCATGGGCCTCACCTGGTTCCTGCTGATCGTCACCGGCTTGCTGCGCAAGCTCATCGACTGGACGCCGGGTTTCCTTGTGCGTGGCATCCAGCTGGCGTTGGGGCTCACCCTGGGCTGGCAGGCGCTGAGGATGATGGCGCCTGCGCCACTGCTTGGACTGCTCGCCATTGCCATCGTGCTGCTCTTGCGCCGGAGTCGCTACGCCCCGGCGTCGGTCGTGCTGATCCTCCTGGGGGTCGGAATCGCCGCGTGGCGCGGCGATCTTGCGGGGCTACGGTTTGCCATCACGCCCCCCCCGCTGACCGTACCGCGCCCTGCGGGCGTCTGGCGCGCGATGCTGCTCGCCGGCTTCGCCCAGATCCCGCTCTCGGTCACGAACGCCGTGATGGCAACCGCGACTACGATCCGCGACTACTTCCCCGAGAAGGCAGTCAGCGAGCGCAAGCTGATGCTCAATATGGGTGTGATGAACGTCGCGGCTTCCTTCTTCGGCGGGATGCCGGTGTGCCACGGCGCCGGAGGCCTTGCGGCTCAGTATTACTTCGGCGCGCGCACCGGCGGCACGCCGATCATGGAGGGCCTCATTGAGGTCGCCATCGGTCTATTCCTGAGCCGCTCCATCGCCCACGTGATGCAGGCTTTCCCCATGGCCCTGGTCGGCGGTATGTTGCTCCTTGTCGGCATCCAGCTGGGTCTGCCTGCGCTCAAGCTGCGGGGCTGGGGTCTGGTGATGGCTATGACCACTGCCGCAGTCTCTGCGGCGACCAACATTGGTGTTGGCTTTCTCGCCGGGCTCGGCCTTTCTTACCTCGTGCGCGCACTCCGCCGCCGGGACGTGCTACCTTGTCTCTGCCCCAGCGAAGGAGATGAGATCTCAGACGACGTGGAGCACAAAGGCGGTACGTAGCCGCAACACGCTGCCGCCCTATTGGTCGCACGGGCACCCACGCTGAACGATGGGACACAGCCAACCGCAACCGACAACACCTTGAGAGGACATGGATGATAGATAACACAGGACCGGCGATTCGCGTTGCGGGATTGACAAAACGCTACGGCCCCCCGGACACCGGCCTGTTGGCCGTGGATCACATAGACTTCGAGGTGGCACAGGGCGAGGTCTTTGGCTTCCTGGGCCCCAACGGCGCCGGGAAGACCAGCACGATCAGGATGCTGACCGGGCTGACCCAGCCCACCGCAGGGCAAGCCCACATCCTGGGCATGGACCGGGCGCACGACCTCCCGCGCATCAAGAAGCAGATTGGTGTGGTGCCCGAATCCTCCAACCTCTACGATGAGCTGACGGCGTTCGACAACTTGATGTTCTCGATGCGACTCTATGGCGTGCCCCGTCAAGAACGAGCTCCCCGGGCCGAGGAGCTTCTGGCGCGCTTCCGCCTCACTGAGAAGCGCGACACCCGCTTTGGACGCCTCTCGCGCGGCATGCGCCGCGCGCTGACCATTGCGACAGCGCTGGCGCACCGCCCGTCGGTGGTCTTCCTGGACGAGCCGACGACTGGGTTGGACGTCGCCAGCGCCCGTAACCTCCGCCGGATGATCGCAGGGCTGCGAGAGGAGGGCGTCACGGTCTTTCTGACAACCCACTATCTCGAGGAGGCGGAGCGGCTGTGTGATCGCATTGCGCTCCTCGTCAAAGGCCGCATCGTAGCGCTGGACACGGTCGAGGAGCTAAAGGCCCGGGTTCAGGACGAAGTCGTGGTCGAGGTGACCCTATCAGGTCGCGATGCTGCGGGGCCGGAAATGTGGCGCCTGGTGGGAACAAACGTTGAGGCCACCATCGCCAGGGCGCTGGCCCAGGCCAAGGCGGAAGGGCGGCGTGTCATCGCCCTGGACACGGTGCAGCCCACGTTGGAGGACGTCTTCGTCCAGCTCACAGGACTCAGCGCCGAACTGATGCAGGCTGAGAAGAATGGGAAGGGAAAGTGACATGCTGAAGGATGACCTGCGGTGCATTGCCGCCATAGTAGCCAAGGATCTTCGGGCCTACTACTTCAAGCCGCCCAACATCAGTTGGGGCCTGCTCTTCCCTTTTGCCTTTCTACTTGCCTTCACGCTGCGCAACCCCGGCAGTCCGGAGGACTTGGTCCCCGGCCTGCTGGCGCTGACCCTGCTCTTCGGCACGACCAGCATGGAAGCCATCGTGATCACGTTCGAACGACGCATCGGCGCCCTGGAACGGCTTGAGCTGGCGCCAATGCGCTTACCCGCGCTGTTAGCAGGCAAGCTCCTGGGTGGCGTAGTCTTTGGTTTGGTCGCCACCTTCGTCACGCTCGCCATTGCGGCGGTGGCGCTGGAGGTGGAAACGGTGAACTGGGAATGGCTACTCCCGATGGCATTCCTCTCCGCCACAGCATTTGCAGCATTGGGGATCTTGGTTTCGGTCGCGGTCAAGGAGGTCTTCGAGGCACAGACCTTGGCCAATGCCTTTCGCTTTCCGATGATGTTCCTTGGTGGGGTCTTCGTGCCGGTCACGGCGTTCCCCGCGGCACTGAAGGTGCTCGCGCGCCTGATGCCGCTCACCTACAGCGTGGAGGGGCTACGCGCCGCCTTGGGACAGGGACGCTTGGATGTAGCTCTGATGGACATCGCGGTGCTGCTGGCCTTCACAGCTGTCCTCTTTGCCTTATCCGTGCAGGTGCTGGCACGCCGGACGGTGTAACAGGTCACTAGCCCGGTTGGGGGCGGAGTCCGCCAAGGCTCCGCCCCGTCGCAGTGGATGGGACATCGGTTGTCGGGCGCAGACCCGCGCCGCTGTGGTTGGTGCAAAAACGTGCCGATGGCGTCGCCTCGCCTATCGTCGCATCCACTTCACCGCTTCCATCCAGATACTGCCCAGGAGCGCGCCGGCAACCACCAGCCCCCACTGTGCCGAACTCAGCGCCGTCGTGTCCAGCACACCCTGCACCCAGGGGATCAGGGTCATCGCCAGGACCAGCGCGACCATACCCACCAGCCAGCCCACGGCAAACCGGTTCGCGAGCAGTCCCCGCTTGAGCAGTGGCATCCGCTCCTGCTTCAGGTTCAGCGCGAGCACGATGTGCCCCAGCAGCCAGGTGGCAAAGGCGGCGGTGCGCGCACTCGCCAGGTTCTGGCCCAGCGCGAAGGAGCCGAAGTAGGCGACCAAAATCGCCAGCAGTGGGCCTACCAGGTTGCGCGCGATGCGCCCCGCCACCGACCAGGAGAGGAACCGAGTGCGCCGGCGCGGCGGGTCGTCCATCAGCCCCGGCTCGGCAGCCTCGCTGATGAAGATGGTGGAGGACGCCAGATCCATCAGCAGCTCGATGGCGATGATCTGAATCGGCGCGAAGGGGAATTCGCGCCCCATCACCAGCGGGATCAGAAACGCGGTCAGCAGGATGGCCTTCGCCGAGAGGTAGTAGGTGATCCCCTTGCGAAAGTTGTCGTAGGCCTTGCGCCCGATCCGCACGCCGTCAGGCAGGTGCGCAAAGTTGTCGTCGGTGAGCACCAGGTCGGCCGCCTCCCGGGCCACATCCGTGCCGGTTTCCCCCATCGCCACGCCGATGTGCGCCGTGCGCAGCGCGGGCGCGTCGTTCACCCCGTCGCCGGTCACCGCCACCGTCTCCCCTTGATCTTGCAGTGCCTGCACGATGCGCAGCTTCTGTTCGGGACTGGTGCGGGCAAAGACAGCGGTGGTGCGCGCCGTCTCAGTCCATGCATCATCATCCAGGGCCGCCAGTTCCTGCCCCGTCAGCACGCGGTCGGCGTCCACGCCGATGGCCCGGGCGACGTGGCGGGCCGTCTCGGCGTTGTCGCCCGTGACCACCCGCGTGCGCACCCCGGCACGCCGCAAGGTGTCGATAGCTGCGGGCACCCCGTCGCGTACGGGATCCTCCAACACGGCGCAGCCCACGAAACGGAGTTCCTCGTCGCCGGACTCGGCTCCAGCCTGCAACGCTGGCGCGACGGCATAGGCGGTGATGCGGTACCCCTCCGCCGCCAGCTCCGCGACCCGTTCCCGCACGGCGTTCTGCTCCCCGTCAGACCAAGCGCCATCCCCGCTCACGCGCGTGGCCCGCTCAAGCACCGCCTCCGGACTCCCCGTGATATAGCGTACACCGCTGCCGTTCCGGGCATAGGTCAGAGCTCGCGTGTCGCCGCTGCGGGCAAAGCCCATCTGATCAACAAGATCTGCCGGCTGCTGCTCGCGTCGCACGTCCAGCGCCGCAGCAGCATCGAGGACCGCAGTATCGGTGGGGTCGCCGGCATGCTCGGGGATAGCCGGCACCGCCTCCGAGAGAAAAGTGCGCCAGGCATCGCCTTTCCGGTCATCGCGATGCACCACC
>JAFGNI010000011.1 GCA_016927095.1 Anaerolineae bacterium
GGCGTCTGGGTGGGCAACGCCGACAACGAGATGATGAGGGGCGCGACGGGCGTGACGGGCGCGGCGCCTCTCTGGCACGATGTCATGGAGGCGGCACACAAGGGCCTACCCGTGCGCGATTTCCCGCGCCCGGATGGCCTCATTGAGGTGGAGGTCTGCGCCCTCTCTGGGCAGCTTGTGGGTCCTGACTGCCCCCACGCTGTCACAGAGCTTTTGATCCCCGGCACCGAACCGGCGACGATCTGTGAGATGCACCGGCGCATCGGCGACACGGTCTACCTCGATCTGCCGCCTGAGGCTCACGCCTGGGCCCGCGAATACGGCGTCCCCCTCCTGCCCCTAGACGAGGACGAAGGCCTTATTGGGACAACGGACCTTGTGCTAACCAGCCCGGATCAGGGCGCCGCTTACCAGATCGACGCTGCCACCCCCCTGGCTCAGCAGAAGATCCGCGTTGCTGCTGCTGCCGACCGTCTTTTTGCGGAGGTCACGATCCTGGCGAATGACATCGCCATCGCTACCTTCGCCGAGCCGCCCTATGAGCTCCTCTGGCAGCTTGAAGCCGGTACCTATCGCTTCCGGGCTGTGGCCCGCGACGCTGCGGGCGCCGAACTACACAGCAACTCCGTCGAGATCACCGTCCGGCCCTAGGGCTATCAGAGCTATCGTATTTGGAACTCCAGAATGACATCTGTGGCTGACTTGAGGTGAAATGCGATAGCCCTACCAGGGCCATTGACTCTGCGTGAACTATGCGATAGTATGGGTAAAGAATAGCACCATGCTTGGGACAAGAGAGTGTGCAATATGAGCACAACGATCGTGCCTATCAGTGATCTGCGGCGAGAAGCCGGCCGTATTCTGGAGCTTCTCGAAGTGGAGACCGATGCTGTGTACATCACCCACTACGGTCGACCTGTAGCCGTGCTGATCGACTATCAACGGTATGAGAATCTGCTGGCCCAAGTGCGTGCGTTGGCGCAAGATCAGCAGCAGGAAATCGCCGCCGCACCCCTGTTGCACTACGCGCGGCTCTCTGGGGGTCTGCATGATCAGGCGCGAGAGGCCACAGACACGGACGCCTACTCCACGGCAGAGCGAGGCATAGCGATCCAGAGCGAGCTCCTGCTGACGGAACAAGAACGAGCTGAGTTGCAGTCGATTGCCGATCTGCGAGGTTTGTCTCAGAACGAAGTGATTGAGCAGGCGGTCGGTCGCTATCTCGATGCTCATCGAGAGGCGAATCGTCTGGCGCTGCTGCGAACTGCTCGGGGAATCTGGTCTGATCGTGACGATCTTGATGCGCGAGCGCTTCGTGCTGAGTTCGACAGGGAGTTCAAGGGGTGAACGGCGACGCACGATTGCTGGTCGACACGGATGTGATGATCGAGTACTTGCGTGGCGCGCCCGCGGCGGTGACCTTCTTGGAATCGCTGGGGCGTCGACCAGCAACCTCCGTCATCTGTGTGGCTGAGCTGCTCGTCGGAGCCCGCGATGACGATGAGCGCCAGGCGATCGAACGCTTTCTACTTGCTTTCGATGAGATTCCCGTGACTGGCGAGACCGCCCGGCTCGGTGCTAACTTCCACAGGACTTACATGAGATCGCACAACACGGGTTTGGCCGATGCGCTTGTGGCTGCGACGGCTGCGGCTCACGACTTGCGCCTCGTCACCTTCAATGCACGGCACTATCCGATGTTCGAGGATGTACTCGTGCCCTACCAACAAGCGTCGTAGTATCCGTGCCCCGTCCTAGGGGTGATCGCGGAACGCAGAAGCCTGAACGCTGGCTGGGTCCTAGCTCTGAGTGTGTCTCCGCCCCTAGTCTGCCAGGGACTGCCAGGCCTCATAGCTCATGCGCGTGAGCCCCAACTCGGTACCCAGCCATAGGGTGCCCTGGCTGTCCTGCAGCATTGCCTTGACCTCAAAGCCCGCTAGGCCCTCGTCGGGCGTGAAGATCTGTCCACTGCCTAGATTGTCGAGGCCATGGGAGCCCAGATACAGCATGCCGTTATATTCCGAGCCGATCCAGATGCCTCCGGCTTGGTCCTGAAAAAGATAGCGCACCTTAGCCCCCGCCAGCCCGTCCGTCTTGGTCAGCGACTGCCACGTGCCGTTGTGGTTGACGGTGAGGCCACCTTCCGCGCTGAACCCCAGGCCGAACCAGAGCGCGCCATCCGGCGTCTCTAGCATCGTATTGAGCATCGGGTGAATCAGACGGTCTTGGTCGGGCATCGACTGCCACCGCGTCCCATCGAAGATCGAGACGCCGGCCTCCGGCACGTAGCCGTTGCCGCACCAGATGCGCGATCGACTGTCCTCGAAGAGATAGGCACATCCGGTTGTGACGAGTCCATCGCCGGCGGTATAGCCCCGGCACTGATCCTGCCGGCAGCGGGCCACACCTTGTTCTGTGCCCACCCAGAGGCTGCCGTCGCCGGCGACCAGCACCGCCAATGCGCGCCCCGCCGTCAGGCCGTTTGCCTCGGTCAAGGTCGACCATCCCACGCCGTTGTAGTGGCTGACCCCGCGCATATGGCTGATCCAGAGATCGCCGCTTCTGTCCGATGTCGCGATACCCGTGACGTAGTCCATCGGGACGTCTGCCACAACCTCGCGGAGCACCGAGCCGTCGGCGGGGTCCAGCGCCACCACACCGTCCCGTCCGCCCGCCCAGATCTCGCCCTGGTAGGCCACCAGGGCCATCACATCGCGAGGCGGCGTGAGTCGCAGCCACCCCTCTGGCAGCGGCTTCTGGGGCAGCAGCTGCATGACCAGCCACCCTATCAGCGCGACGGCAGCCATGCCGCCCAGAAACATGAGTCCCTGCACCCATTTGGGGCGGGCGCTAGGCTGCATCACCATGTCCCATCGTGCGAGTCCTCTAGATGCGGGCAGACGCAGCGCTTAGCCATCTGCGGCCTCGATCTGTCCATTCACCATCCGGAGGTGGCGTCCCCCAAGACGTGCCGCCTCACCCACACTGTGCGTCACATAGAGCAGCGTCATCGACCTTGCTGTGACCTGCGCGCGGATCTCTTCCAGCACTTGCAGGGCCAGATCCGGCTGCAAGTGCGTGAGGGGTTCGTCCAGCAGCAGGCAACGGGGATTCACCACCAGGGTGCGTGCAATCGCCACGCGGCGAGCCTGCCCTCCCGAGAGCTGGTTCGGATAGCGCCTCTGCAGGCCTTCCAGCTCCATACTGGCCAAGACCTCGTCCACGAGCGCTGCAATCTCCCGTCTTGGCCGGCTTCTCAGCCCGAAGGCCACGTTTTGGGCCACCGTCAGGTGTGGCCACAAGGCAGGATCTTGGAAGACGAAGCCCACGCCGCGTTGGTGGGGCGGTAGGACCCATCCCGGGGTGCTGGCGAGCGCGCCGGCAATAAGGATCTCACCCGCGTCCGGGCGCTCCAACCCCGCGATCAGGCGCAGGAGCGTCGTCTTGCCGCTGCCTGAGGGCCCGTAGATCACCGTTGTACTGCCGGCGGGCAGTTCCAGCGACACGCCATCGACGGCACGCACAGCAGGATCATCGGGCGCGGCTCGGCCCGCCCTGGACGGCGCGAAGTGTCTGGAGATGTCGGTCAGCTTGATCATCGTTTGCGAACCCCCGTCTCTACCGGCTTCCCCGCCATGCGCGCGGAACCGTCTTGCCACGCCAGAACCGGCGAGGCCGGCGGTGAGAGCGAGGGCCTCTCCACCCCTGCCATGCGCGCCCACAGCACCAACATCACGGCAATGGCCAGTCCAAAGACCAACACCAAGCCGGTCAGTACCAGCGTCAGCCCGGCAACGGTGTCCGACGCCCCATAGTGCAGGTAGTTGTAGATGCGCATGGTCAAGGTGGGTTGGCCCGGCGGCGACACCAACAGGGTTGCGCTCAGCTCGCCAAGGGTGAGGGAGAAGACGACGCCTGCCGCCGCCAGCAGGCCCGGGGCCAACAGTGGCAGATGAATCAGCACCCACGTGCGGAGGCGCCGTGTCTCGAGAAGCTGTGCTGCCTCGATGAGATGCGGGTTGATCTGGCGCAGCGCCCCGATCAGTACCAGCGCACCCACAGGCGTGTAGCGCGCCAGCGCCGCCAGCACCGGCATCCATGCCGTGCCATACAGGCCCAGCCCGGTCCAACCAGGACGGTTCCAGAGCGTGATCAGGCCGATGCCGACCAGCGGGCCCGGCAGCGCCAGCGGCAACGTGATGGCGAGCCACCACGCGCGGCCTTGTTCGCGGCGCGGATGGGCTTGCCATCGCACGCCGCAGGCATGAGCGGCGGCGTAGGCCAGCGGCAGGCTTAGCAGGCCTGCCAGCGCCGCAATCTTCAGCGAATCCGCGATCTCCATGTGTGCTTCGGACAGGGTCATGCCGAGGCCGCGCACGCTTCTGACCTGCGTCACAAGGCTGATCAGGGGCACACTGACAGCCAGGGCCATCACCGCTAGCGCCACCCCTATCGCGACACGGAATGACGGGGGCCACGCCGGCGGGACACCGGAGGTCGCACGGTGCCAGTTGGGTTCGAGCGCCGCCGGGCGCAGCTGTGCCTGAGAGAGCGCCAGGACGCCTGCCGTTGTCGCCAACAAAGGCACCGACACCAGCAGGGCGCGGCCCGGCAGGTTGTGCACTGAGAAGTCAGCGAAGATATCCAGCGCGGTCACGTTGATCTGGCACAGGGAGGGGATGGCGTAGTCCACCAAGCTCAGCACGAACAAGATGCCCCCACCTGCCAGGAGCAGCGGGCCGGCGAGTGGCAGGAGGACACGCATCAGCGTCCGGAAATCCGGCTGTAGGAGGCGCGCTGCATCGGTCATCCTGCTGTCGACCGATTCCACTGCGACCAATGCCAGGCCGGTGGCGATGGGCGCCAGCCATAGGAGCTGGACCCACCATGCGGCAAACCAGCCCTGGAAAGGCAGAGGACGTAGACCGCTGCGTGCAAGAATCTGGTTGAGCTGGCCCGTCGCCCAGGCCCATGCCATCGCGTGCGTCACGGGAGGCAATGGCGCCAGTAGGACGAAGAACCAGCGCAGCTCTGCAGACCATCCTCCTCGCCAACGCTGCAGCGCCAGCGCGACGAGCAGGCCCAGCCCCATCCCGCCGCCTGCCACGGCCCCGGCGAGCGCGATGCTCCGTGCCCATACCTTGAGCTGGCGCGCGTTGGGCCATGCCAAGTTCAGCCAATCAGAAACAGGCACCGACGCCAGGTCGGTCAGCAACGCAAGGAAGGGGCCCATCACGACCAGGAGATAGAGACCCGCTACAAGAAGGGATCCGATCGCCCCCGGCCTTTGCCTCAAGTGAGCTGAGCGCATGCGCGATGCTATACGGGCCTCAGTCGCTCACTGGACGAAGACTGTCGTCATGTCTTCCTGGGCGGGCTGCATCTGCCGGTAGACCTCGGTCAGCGCGATGTCCATCCCACGGATGCTCTGTCCCTCTATGCACCCCGGCGTTGTAGCGGCGCCGCCTAGCGCGACGTGGCTCCAGCCTGAAGCGATCATTGCCTCTGCCACGGCGTCGCTGAGGAGGTAATCGATCAGCTGCTTGCCGTTCTCAGGGTTGGGGCCACCGGCAACCAGGCCGACCGTGTTGGGGATCACCAGCGTCCCCATCTGGTCGGGTCCTTGGTCGGGGGTGATGATCCGCACAGGAGCGCCGCGGTCGACAGCCCCGCAGGCATCGTCGGTGTCGGTCAGGCCGAAGGCCAGGCGCCCATCGGCGACCATGTCGCGTACCACCGAGTTGCCATCGACCACGCGGACGTCTCGCGCCGCCAATGCCTCGAAGTAGGCCCGTCCCTCTGCCGGCCCCCAGTGGGCGTAGAGCGCTGCGGCCTGCGTCGCCGTTGTCCCGAAGAGGGGATAGGCGATGCCCAGTTGGTCGCCGGGCCAGGCCGGATCGAGCAGATCCTGGATCGAGTCCGGCATCCGGTCAAGGGGTACCAGGTCGGTGTTGGCTAGAATTACGCGGGCGCGGCCCCCAAACCCGGTCCAGTAACCCTCTGGGTCCTTGTAGGCCAGCGGGATGCCGGCGGCATTGGGCGACGTATACGGCGCGAGCACACCCTCGTCCCGCAGGACGATCGTCTGGGCGAACTCGCCATTCCAGAAAACGTCGGCCTGCGGGTTCTCTTTCTCGGCGATCAAGCGGTTGACCAGGCCCGTGGTCTTGGCGGCTTCTACATCGTAGACCGCCAGGACCTCGATACCGGTCTCCTCCTCAAATTGCGTCAGGATGGGCTCGGAGAAGACCTGGTCCACAGAAGTATAGACGACCACCTGCGGCGGGTCGGGCCGGCAGGCGGTCAACAACAACACGATGATGAGGAGCGCGGCGGGGGCCAAAGCCACCCGCCACCTGATATCAGAAAGCGTCACGGTGTTCTCCTGGTGCATCTAGGGGTTCAGGGTATAGGTCAGCCCTTCGGGTGGTACGGTGATCTCATACTGGGTGTCCAGGACATTGCCGTCGCAGTCTTCGACCTGCATATCGACCACATCGCCGACGGTCAGGTAAACGGTCTTGGCAAAGCCCGGCTCGATGGTCTCGTTGTCTCCCAGCCAATCCTCCCCCCACTGGTCGCTGGCGCTGGGGCTGATGTAGAGGTAACAGATCACCACATCGGACGCATTCACGACGTCTAGAGGCACCTCCGCTCCGCTGGACGCAGGGCTATCGATAGAGGATGCCGGCGTTGGGGGCACGACCACGGCGGATGCCGGTGTCGGGCCTGGGTCCGGCGGGAAAATACGGGGGAATAGGGCGATGCCGCCCACGATGGCGATGCCGCAGAGGGCCAACACCGCGACAACAATGAGGGCGATGACGCAGCCGCTCAGCTTCTTCTTGGGCGGTTGGCCCGTCTGCGTGGTGGTGACCGGCGGCGGTCCATAGGATTGGGGCGGTGTTTCGTAGGAGGCAGGCTGTACCTCCGGCGTAATTACCGGGCCCGGTGACGGTTGAGCTTGCGGTGCGTTGTAGTTGGGTATCACGGGGCTCTGAGGAGGCGCATAGCCTCCGGATGGCGTTGCACCACCCCCTCCCGGCGGTATCGGCGGCGGGCCGGGCATGGGCGGTACCGATGAAGGGGTTGAGAAGTCCCCGCTTGTCGGCCCGGATGGGGTGGGCGCCTGTGCCTGTGGCAACCGCTGTCCGCAGTTGCTGCAGAAGACGTCGTCGGAGGTGGCGGGCGTGCCGCAGACAGGACATGTAACCATGAGATCTCCTCTTCTAGTAAGCTATGATGATGGCCCTCGATGTAGGGCACGAGCCGTCCGGCGTTATGCTTTATGCCTCGATGGGCTCGCCACACTTCGTGCAGAACCGCCCCTCAGGCTTGAGGGCAGCCCCACAGTGGCGACAGAACTTCGGTCGCTCAGAACTTGTTGTATCCGTTAGGCGCGTGGTCGGTGCGTTCTGGATCTGCTGCCGCAGACCGGCTGCTACGCCGGCTACCACTGTCTTGCCAATAGCGCCCAGTTGCCGGGGCGGCGTTAGGAGCGCGCGCTCTTCTTCGTCGCGCTCCGCCGCCCGTGCATCCAGCTCCGCCAGGAAGTCCGCAATACTCTGTTCGGTCATAGTTCACTCCACGATACATACTCGCTGGGTATGATCAGGTTCTCGAGGCTGACGGTTCCCTCCAGCGCGGCTTCGTAGGCGAGCGCAGCCGCAACGACGACATCGGCCTGGAAAGCGATCACGTCGGGCAAGGTGCCCAGCCACCCCACCATCATGCGCAGGAACGGGCCGATCCTGTCCGCCCAATCCGCAGCCTGAAACATCACCAGGCTCCCCGCGGCGCCCACGCCGGTGAAGATCGCGAGGACCGCCCCAAGGCGGAGGCCCCACGCCAGGGACCAACCCAGCCACTCGATCGCGCCATCCCAGTCTTGGAATGTCGAGTTCTCCGCAAAAGTACCGATCGACCAGAGATAGTCGGTGCCCTGGGCCTCCGCAGCCGCGAATGAGTTCTCGTACTTGACCATCGGCCCCGCCAGTTGGTGCCAGACGTTCCGGATAGTAGAAGAGGAGAGTTGCTCCGGCGCCGGACGCTCGAGGCGACTGGCGTCCAGTGCCTGCCGGCAGAGGTTGCTGAAGGCGTTGCGCGCCTGGTTCGTCTGTGCTGTCATCTCCTGTTTGGAGCGCCCCATCGCGGGACCCGAGAACCGCGCCTTCAGGGCGCTGATCGACGTGAGCCTGTTACCCATCAGGACCCGCCGTGGTTCAAGGACGCCGGGAAGGTCTGCGGTGGCCTGGGGGAAATCGAAGAAGCCTGGGTGGATGCCATGTGCCAGCACCGTCGTTTTCCCCTGGCCTCGCACAGCGCTGTTGATGCACGAGCGGCTCCAGTGCACGCTGTTGGCGTAGTCCAGCACAGAGTTGAGGATATCGCTGACGAAGCCAAAGATCGTCTCACAGGCCATCGCCAACAGATCCTCGGCAAGCGCGACGCCCGGGATCCACTCCCGTGCGAGGTCATAGAGCCACAGCGCCTGCGCCAGCGACCAGTCCATCGCCCACCAGAGTGGTGAGAAGAAGCCCTGATAGTGCTCCCACGCCATGTTCTGATAGCGAATGCTTTCTGCCGCCTGCTTGGCCTTCTGCGCCTCTTCGTTGGCCTTCTTCATCTGCTGGGCCAGAGGGCTCTTGAACAGCATATCGTTGTACTGGTTGTCGTTGAAGTTGCGGAGTGCCTCGTGCTGGAGCGCCTCCCGCTGGATCTTGTCTAGGAACTCCTTCTCGGTGACGTGCTCCGCGTTCTCCTCGATTACCCGATGCAGGGCAATGTTCGCGTCGATCTGGTCGATCTGCGATCTCAGCAGATCGCGCTGGCTAAGGAAATCCATGTTCTGTTGCAGCAGTTGCTGGTGCTCAGCCAGCACGCGGCTATGTTGCGCCATCAGCTCTGGCGTGGGATTCTCGGTGATCTTGGGCCCTAGCTCCTGAAGCTGCTGCGACGTGCGCGCCAGCTGGGTGTTCGTCGATTCAATGCCCTCGCGCGCCACCCGCAGGCCTTGCTCCAGGGGCTCGCGGCTCTGCGAGAGTTCCCGGATCGTCGCCTCGGCGCCCTCCTCGATCATCTCGCGGGTCGACCCCTTCAGCGCCGTCTTAGCAGCTCCCGACTTGGCGACGGCTTCCAGCGGGTTCCACATATAGAAGATGATCTCGATCACGAAGCTGATGAGGTTGCCGATGAAGCGGTCCGAGGCCTGACCGAAGAGTTTCATCCCCTTATTAAACATCGCCGTAGCTCCGTCCATGAATCCGATGAAGTTGGAGGTATTGAGGATCCAGATGACGAGGTCCCCGCGGCGTTCGGCTAGCTCCTCCTCGGTCTTGACCGCGAGGTGATCCAGGCATCCCTGGACGTAGGTCCGGGCGAGCTGCGGGACGTCGGGCGCAAGTCCGTCACCGATCTTGCGTGCGCTAGCCAGCAACTCGCAGAGCTGCTTCCCCCAGCCCTGGTGTGGCTCGATCGGCGGTGCAAGCGTCAGCTCCTGACCGGTGAGACCGCCGCCCTCTCCCTTCTGGCTGGGCTCAATCTCGAAGACGTAGCCGGCCCTCGTCGCGTCCCACTCGCCCGTGAGCTTCTTCCCATCACCACGGTCTAGGATGACCTCTCGGGCGTGCTCGATCGTCGCCTTGGAGACGATGGTCTCTTGGGCCTGGCTGTCGACGAGACGGCCTTTGGGCTGCAGGATCAGGGTGCCACCCCAATCCCCCAGATCTTGGAGGCGGTCCTTCGGTACCCCTTCTACGGTGCTGAGGTCTACGACGCCCTCGTCGTGCCAGAGGGTCTTACGAAAGGTTAGGTCCCAAATCTGTGGGAGCTCGGCGTAGACCTCGGTGACAGCCTCAACCGGTGGACCGGGTTTGGAGGACTCGGCGCCATCTTTTGAGAGCTCCGGCCTCAACGTGACCTTGAGCTTGAAGCGGCTATTTCGCTGCAGGGTCTGGAGCAGCCCCGCGCTCTCGCCCTCCAGCCGCATCTTGATGCGGGCGATGTCGCCTGCTCTGGGCTGTGGCTCGATCTCTGTGCTGTCGACAACGAGGAGGTTGCTGCCCATCGCGGTGTAGGGGCTGCCGGTGGCGTCTTCCACGAGGACCTCGGGCGTCAGCTTCTGGAGTTTCTTGTTTGCTTGATTCCGGATCTGAGCTGAGATCGTCACCGGCTCCCAGGACTTGGCCTGGCGGTCATAGGGTATGCGGTAGGTCTTCGATGCCATGAATTCCCTCGTCTGCGTTGACCGGCTGCTAGAGGAACTCGATCTCGTAGTCTGGAGCTTTGAGGACAATCTCCACGCGCTTGTCGACCTCTGTCTTATCGGGGTAGATCGCGGTGAAGCTCAGGTAGCAGAGCTCACTGGGTTTCTCGGCGCTGACCGCCGTGATGCGCATCACGACGAGCCCGTAGAGCTCATTGGCGCCCTTGGTGTAGGGAGGCGGCGGTGACCAATCGAAGTAATCCTTTTCCGTGGGCAGCCAGGGCCGGATGCGCGCATCAGGCGCGTCCTCCCAGATGCCACCCTCTCCTTGCCGCAGCGCCCGGACTTCCAGCTCAACCGTCTCCCCGACGGAGATCTCGAAGCGCTCCTCACTGATGTAGAGCTCATAGGGACTGGTTTGTACATCCACCTGAACCTGCGCTGAGGTGCGCGACTGCGGCGCAAGACCGACGATGGTCAGCATCCGGAGCCCCGCGACCGCGGCCTCGCCTGCGGTAATCTCGACGTGCATCTCGCCGGCGCCCTGCTGGGGGCTCACATAGACTTCGGGCGTGGCGGGGCTAAGGGTGAGCTGTATCTGCACCTCCGGCGCTGCCGTCCACGGCGCGCCGTTGACCGACTTCCATGCCTTGATCGCCAAAGTCGCGCTCTGCTCCGGCGTGACGACCACGCTCTCGCTGCTCACCTGCACCACATAGTGGGTGGTCGGCTGCTCGTCGGGTTGCTGCGGTTGCTTGCCGGTCTGCGGCGGGGGTGTCTTCCCGGTGGCGCCGCCGAAAAGGTTGGGCGCGATAGCGGCGATGGCGGGCAAACCCGAGAAGATGACCGTGATCGTCTCCCGGTAACCCGGCGTCCGCATACAGTCCGCTGCGTTCAGAGGATCGCGCAGACAATCGTCGGCGAGGACCATCGGCGGCGTCATCCACGTCAACAGTGCAAACCCCGCACAGAGGACCAGGACGGCTTTCTGAATCGGCGACAACCGACGGAAGAACCTTGGGATCCTCATCACCTTGCCTCCGGACGACGGGTGAGAATGTAACCGAGGACGACTGATACAACGACGGAACGCCGCAGCACTTCGTATCCACTGCCGTAGGTGTCGGCGAGAATGCCTCCGGCGACCAAGGGGACCGCGAACGCTGCGCCCACCAGCAGCGGGCGCGGGAGGATATTGAGCAGTCTGTAGAGCGGGTTCATCAGTTTGCCCAGCAGTCCCCCCACCAGTCGCGTCAGCAGGGGGGTACCTGCTATGAGAAGCGGCGTGGTCAGATCCTCGCCTTCAGAGCTGGGCGACAGCGAGGTGTAGGCATACCAAAGGAAGCCGGCGCCAACGGACATGACGGCGGTCATGATCGTCGACGCGAAACAGCCGAGCCTTCTCTTAGCTTTTGACGATGGGGTCGTGACCGGTTGCGAGGGCGTCGCCGCCTGCGGCTGGGATGGCTGTGCAGCCGGCGTGGGCCTTGCCGGGCCTTGCGTCGCCTGGGCCGCAGGCTGGCTTGCGGCTGGGGTGGCTTCCACCCAACCGTTGCCCGTGTAGGTCAGGTAACGTCCGGTCTGCGGATCGATCATCCACCACTGCCCCGCGACATCCTGAGCCTGAAGCTGGCGGACGCTGTCCACGAATTGCTGATAAGTGATGACCTGTTGCTGCAGCTGGCCTCGGAGCTGCATGTAGCTTTGGTAGAGCTGCGCGAGGGACAATGGCGGCATGGGTTCAATCCTTGTTCGGATGGATTCTGAGAGATGCGGCGAGCCGCTCAATTCATACCGTATTCTAGCACCAATAGCGGCAGGCTACAACAGGCAAAAGTTAGGAGGTTATAACGAAAGCGGCGCCGGGGATCCGGCGCCGCTCGATTGAGTAGCGGGGGGTGGATTCGAACCACCGACCTCCGGGTTATGAGCCCGACGAGCTGCCACTGCTCTACCCCGCATCGTTACAAAATTGAGTATACCACGCTCTGCCGATCTGACAAGGGCAGTTCGCAAGTGGATCAAGCTCCCTGCAGCAATCCCAATAGCCCGGCGACCCACGCGCCGGCGCCCGACATACTGAGCGCAATCGGCAGCAACAGCACACCCATCGTGTTCATCCGCCGCGATCCCCAGAGCACCGGGATCAGGCCGATCCCTGTCGCCACGGCACAGATGCCCAACCCAACTAACCCCGTCATCCCACCGACGACGGCGAGCAGGATGGCCAACGTCAACCAGCTGATGCGCCGAATGCCCAGACGCGCGATCGCCGCCATCACGAGCCGCGCCAGGGGCAGCGAGAGCAAGAACGCCAGGCCGCCGCTCAACAAAGCCGCTCCTGTGGCAAGTAGATAATCCGATGGCGTGACGGCTGTGTACTGCGTACTCACCATCCAAGCCATACCCCCGCGGGTCAAGTGCAGACCCGGCACGAAGAAGAGCAAGAAGCCACCGACGTAGGTGACGAGTTTCGCCGCGCCCTGCGAGATGATGAAGGCGCGGTCGTCGCGCTGCGCGGTGGCGTGGCCCCCTAACAGGCCCCCGATGCCGCCGGTGACGACGGGGAAGAAGGCGGCGAAGAGCCCGCCGAGCACGCCGGCGAGGGTGCCATGCAGGACCACGTGCCACGGCGCGTCGATGGCCTTCGGGATGACCTGACTTGGCAGCGACACACGTCCGAGAAGGTTGACCACAATCCAGGGCACGGCGAACAGCCCCACGAAGGCCGGCAGGAGGCCCTGGTAGGCCACCGTCACCGGCACCGGCGAGCGGTACATCAGGATCAGGCCCAACAGGCCGGAGAGCAGAAACGTAGCCAGCCCCGCGAAGAGCGAGGCCCACCCCTCTCGCAGGCGTCGCCATCCGGTGGTTCCCCGACCGGCGCCTTTGGGCCACTCCGACAGGAGCAGGTACGCGATCACCGTCCAGAGAATCCAGCCCAGGTGCGGCTGCAGGATCTCACGCAGGGCCGGCAGCCACCGCGACGCCACGGGCGCGAGGAGCGCCAGTGTGGTCAGGCCGGCGAGACCGCCCACGCCTGTCAGGACGACCGCCTCGTAGCCGCGTTGGCGTTGCACGTAGGCCTGCCCCGGCAGCACGACGAAGACCATACTCTCATCCGGGACGGAGAGCAGGATGCTGGGAATGGTGTTGGTCATCGCGTAGCCCGCGACCATGCCCAGGAAGAGGTAGGTCATGGCTTCGGGCGCGAGAGGGAGCCTGCCCCCCTCGATCAGGAGCAGGACGATGGCTGCGACATTGTAGACGTGCAGCGCTGGGATCAGAGCCAGCAGGCTTGCCCCCATCGTGCCCGCCAGTGCCCAGAGCAGCAGCGAGACAGGCATCTCAATCCTCGGTCACCCGCACGCGCCAGTCGAAGGCCGACCTAGGCACCAACTCCAGCTCCCCGTTGTAGACGTTGACCACGCCGACGACTTCAGCCTGCAGGCCGGCCTGGGGTTCCGGCACCAGCGCCTCGTAGACATTGGACCAGAAGAGCACCGTGATGGCCCCTGTGCCATCCCGAATGCCGGCCTTGACGCCCGCCGAGAAGCCCTCTGGCTGCTCAAGCACACCGCGAACACGCACGACCCGTCCTGCATCTTGCGCCGTGAGCGTGCCCAGTTCGGCCCATGGTGCGGGCGGCGCCGCCACACCGATGGTCACGTCTCCGGCGTCCTCAGGGATGACCTCCAATGCCTCCTCGTAGAGCTGGACCTTGCCTGTGACCGTCACCTCTGCGCCCACATCCAGGCTGCTGGGAGAGGTGAGTGCCTGATACACATCGTCCCAGAGCAGCAACGTGATCTGCGCCGTGCCGTCGTCCAGGGTGCCCTTGACGCCGCCGGGCAATCCTTCCAGCATGACCACCTGCCCAGCGACGAGCACCCGTTGGCCCACGTCCTCTGGTCGGATCTGGCTGAGGGCGCGCGGTGCCACCACCTGCGTCGCCGGCGGCGATCCAGTTCCCGTGTCCACATCGCCAGCCGCTGCCGGCACGATCTGTGGCGTCGCCTTGTAGAGGGAGATGGCACCTTCGACGGTGATGGCCTGACCGGGCGCGATTTCTGGGAGGTTGCCGGACAGCAGTTCTGTCGTCTCATCGACGGCAACCGTGATGGTGCCGCTCTCATCTCTGACGTCAATCAGGGTGAGACCCTCATAGGGTGCCGCAACCGCCACGACCTCTCCAATGACGCGGACCCGCCGGCCTTCGTCCAGCATGGTGATCTCGCCCGGGGGCAAGCGTTCGGCTACAGCCCGCACCACCGCGAGGTGCTCCGGCACGTCGACCGTCAAAGAGAGAAGGTCCTCGCGTACGCGCAGCGTGCCTGCCACCGAGATAGCATCGCCTATCGCCGGCACAGTCCCATGGGCGAGCAGGGCGTCCGTGACATCCCGGTAGGCGTTGACGTGGACCTCCCCGGTCTCGTCGGCGAGCCAGAAACCGAGGTAGCCGCTCTCTGGGTCGTAGGTGATGGGCCGGCTGATGTGTCCCTCGAACCGGACGTAAGCCAGGTTCATCAACGCACCTGCTTCGCCCACCGGCACCGTTGGGATCGGCACTCCCCGGGCACCCCACCAGACCAGGCCCAACCCCACCGTGGCCAATAGCAGGGCGACGATCTTGATGGTGCGCACGGCGAGCCGTCCGGGCATGCGTGTGCTGCAGGCGGGGCAGCGCTCGTAGGGGCCGACAAAACGCCCGCACGCGGGGCAGTGCAGGCGATCAGGCATTTCGGTGGGAGAATGCTGTCCGGCGGACATAGCCTCGCCGGTCCAGTTCAGGTCCCTTCTGGGGCCGGCGTCTCCTTCCGCGGACAACTTGCGTGGCTCGGTTGTGGTGGCCATAGCTGCACGGGCTCAAACCTCATACGGCCGGAATCGTTCGCGAACCGGCCACACCATCTCGTCCTGGCGGTGCCAGACGCTGTACCCGATCTCGGTGAACGCCGCCAGCAGGGGGTCCTCTTGCGGCACATTGACAACATAACCGCCGAGCTCCGGATACAGGCCATGGAGCGACAGCAACATCCGGCGCGCGAGATCACCGGCCCCACTGAGCGCCGGATCGACGACCAAGTCCAGCACGTGGCAGACATCCGGCTGAGCTTGATAGAGGATGTAGCCTACCAGCGCCTCATCCATCCACAGCCCGAGCCCCTGGATGCGGTCCGCACGCTTGCGCAGGGATGGCAGCGCGCGCTGCCATGAGGGATCGATGCGATGGAAGCTACCATGGTGCCTGAGCAGCGCCTGGGGGCGTGACGGTGACAGGCTTAACCGCGCATAGGGGGGCGGCAACGCCGGCTTTGACGGCATGCGCAGGACCAGCAGATCCCGGTAGTGGGTGAATCCTATCTGCTGATACAGCCGCCGGCCTGCCCGGTTCTCGTGGAGGACCTCCAGCCGCAGACGGGTGAGTCCCTCCTCGCGGGCGGTCTCCTGAAGTTTCAGCATGATCGCGCGGCCTACCCCCTGGCGTCGCCAGGCTGGGATCACGCCGACGCCGCTGACCCACCCTTCATCCTCCCTGAGCGACAACAGGGCGATGCCAATCGGCCTGCCCGCCGCCATCGCGACCACCGAC
>JAFGNI010000141.1 GCA_016927095.1 Anaerolineae bacterium
ACAGCCGTAGCGGAGATGATAGCCTCGACCTGTGGCGGTGTGAGGGAAGGCTTGACCGAAAGCAGCAGCGCTGCTAGCCCGGCTACAAAGGGGGCTGCCTGTGATGTACCATCTGCGTAAGCGTAGCCCGTAGGAATTGTGCTCAGAATGCCCACGCCAGGCGCCGCGACATCCACGTAGCTGCCCTGGTTTGAGAAGCTGGCGACCGTGTCATAGGTGTTGGTCGCAGCGACAGCGAGGACCTCCGCGTCGTAGGCTGCAGGATAGATGACTTGATTCTCGTAGTCGCAGCCGTTCTTGGCATAGTTGCCGTCGCCGCAGTTGCCGGCGGAGCCCACGACCAACACGCCGTTGTTGCTGGCATACTGCACGGCCTCGTAGAGGGTGGTGGACGCCCCAGGGCCGCCTAGGCTGATGTTGAGGATATGGGCGCCGTTGTCAACGGCGTAGCGGATGCCGTGGGCCACGTCACTCGAGTCGCCGACGCCGGTGGCATCAAGAACTTTGATGGGCATGATCTGGGCCGACCACGCCATGCCTGCAACTCCCAAGCCGTTGTTCCCTGCTGCGGCGATGATGCCGGCGACATGGGTCCCATGCCCTTGATCGTCATCAGGGCTGGACACCCCGGGGACAAAGGACTTGCCGCCCGTCACGCGTCCCTGCAGCTCAGGGTTGTCGAGATCCACACCGGTGTCCACGACGGCGACGACGATGCTGCCGCTCCCGGTCGAGAGATCCCACGCGCCTTCGGATCCGATGACGTTATGCGCCCATTGTGGGTTGTAGAGCGGATCGTTGGGCGTGAGGTGCGCGTAGACCAGATAGTTGGGCTCAGCGTACGCAACGTCGGGGAGCGCGCTGAGCCGCGTGGCAAGGGCCAGTTCCTGTCCAACCTCGACCTGCCACAGCTCAGCCGCCCGCCCATCGGAAGCTTCGCGCTCTCCATGCAGTCTCTGGGCACCCGCCCGCGCCAATGTCTGCCGGCCCGGCGTCGCTATGATGCCGCCATTGTCCTCGAACTTGACGAGGAGCTCGCCACGGCGAAAGGCCGGCGCCGGGATGTCCAGGTCCTGCGAATGATCCCGGGGTGGGTAGAGCGCTTCTGGCGCCCCGGCATGTGCAGACGGTATGACCGCTGCCCAGACCACCTGAGCCAAGAGGAGCAGGAAGATGGTGACAAGACGCGGCATGGGCCGGTGATTCGGTCTCTCTTTCATGGTTTAGCATCCTTCAGGTTCAGGAAAGCAGCGCTCCCCGCTGTTGCTCAAGCCTGACCACAGTCCGCGAGCCAGTACCACGGCCTATGAGTTGTGAGCCTGAGGGCTCGCATCGCGGTGCATAGTATACCTTGAGTCGGGAGAAGGGGAGGGTAGCCTCGCGCGGATCATCACTTGCGGTTCTGGTGGCTGGCGGTACAATTTTAGTGTCAATGATCTACTAAACAGGATGTGAACAGTCTCTCTGACCTAACGCCTGCGCACCTATGCGCTTCGGCGTCTGCATACGTAATCCGTCAGATCAACCACGTTGTTCGCTGATCGGTTGACACAAGCCCAAAAAGGAGTGCGTGCATGGATGACTATCTCTTCCGCGAACCGCTGAGCAGTCTGGATCCTGAGCTTGCCGAGTTGATCGGCTATGAGACAGAACGGCAAGCTCGCAAATTGGTGATGGTTCCTTCTGAGTCGCTAGCGCCGCCTGCGGTGCACGAAGCCTTTGCCTCTTCATTCTCACACATCTACGCGGAGGGCTACCCCGACGAGCGCACACGCCAGATGACGACGGCGGAGATCCTTGACTACGCCTCGGAGCTGGGGCACTACCGGCGCTATGGTGATCCTCGCTACTACAAGGGCGTGGAGTATGCTGATGTGCTGGAGGCTCTGACCCGTCGTCGCCTGGCGGAGCTCTTTGCGACGGCATCGGCGCCGGCGAACAAGCTCTATGTGAACGTGCAATCTCTTTCCGGCGCGCCCGCCAACACAGCTGTGCAGTATGCATTGATGTCGCCGGGTGACACGATGATGTCGATGGCGCTGCACGTGGGGGGCCACCTGAGCCACGGCAGCAAAGTCGCCTATTCCGGAAAGACCTACAATGTTGTCTACTATGGCGTGAATGACAAAACGGAGCTCTTGGACTACGAGGCGATGCGTGCGCAGGCGCTGGAGGCCAAGCCAAAGGTTATCATTGGTGGTTACACGTCCTACCCCTGGGCCCCGGATTGGCAGAAGTTCCGGCAGATCGCCGATGAGGTGGGCGCTTACCTGTTGGCCGACATTGCCCACGTCGCCGGGCTGACGGCGGCGGGAGCTTATCCGAATCCTGTGGGTATCGCCGACGTCGTGACCTTCACCACGCACAAGACCTTCAATGGGCCACGGGGCGCGGTGATCATCACCCACAAGTCGAGCTTGGGGCAGCAGTTCGACCGCGCTGTCTTCCCCGGCTTCCAGGGTGGCCCGCATATGGAGGCGATCGCCGGGATCGCCGCTGCGGCGCAGCTAGCCACGACCGAGAAGTTCCGCGCGCTCCAACATCAGACCGTAGCCAACGCCGTCGCGCTGGCGGAGGCTCTGGAGGCAGAGGGGGTGCGGGTCGCCTATGGCGGCACCGATACCCACATGGTGCTCGTCGACTGCAAGTCGGTGACGGGACGCTATGGGACGCCGCTGATGGGTGATCCTGCGGCCCGTATTCTCGATATCGCGGGCATCGTCGCCAACCGCAACACCATCCCCGGCGACACCACCGCGCTCTACCCCTCGGGAGTGCGCTTGGGCACTCCCTGGGTGACTCAGCGTGGCCTGGACGAAGGCGATATGGCGACGATTGCCAAGGTCATCGCCAAGCTCTTCGCCGCCATGGAGCCCTACGAGCTGGAGAAACGGCGCCCACGCCATGACTACCGCGCCCGTGTCGACTTTGACGTCTTGGAACTGGCCAAGCTAGAGATCGCGGTTCTCGCTGAGAAAGCCGCAGATCCAGCGGATGTCGACAAATCGACCGGCTATCCCCATTTCTACTTCATCAACGATGAGCCCAAGGGGGATGGTGACTATGAGCGGCTGTCCCTCGAGGGGCGATTGGCCAAGCCTTTTGTCGACTGGCTGACCCCCTCGGATACGAGCGCAATGGCCGACGGCGAGTCACGCGCCGTGACCCTGTTGGAGGCCAACGGCGCGGTGATGACGACGGCATGGCTGACCCGTGTTGACGATAGTGTCTACACTCTGGATGTGCCCATCGAGAATGCCTCGCGCGTGATGACCTGGCTTCGGGCGCTTGTGGACGGCTATGTGGCGACCGATGATGCTTTTGGCCGGCTGACCTTCCTCGATGCAGTGCGCGATGTGGGGGAGGCCCCGCCGCAGTCGCCACTGCCGCCTGCCGACGAGGGTCCGTACACGAAGCCCTATTATGTGGGTGCCTGGTCTAGCAAGGAGCCCGCTGGTGAGCCTCTGCCCTCGTTTGTTTGGTCTGAGCCTCAGGATGCCGAACTCCGCGTGACCAGGCTTTACGATGTACACCGCGAGATGGGCGCGCGGATGGTGCCCTTTGGCGGTTGGGACATGCCCGTCTGGTACACGCGCAACCTCGATGAGCACCGCGCCGTGCGCGAGGCGGCGGGTCTCTTTGATGTGAGTCACATGGGATGCTGGGATGTCCGCGGTCCCGAGGCCGCTGCCTTCCTCGATATGGTGATGGTGAACGACATCCATCTGCTGGAGGTGGGTGACTCCCAGTACACGGCGCTCTTCGATGTAGCGGGCGTACCTCACGACGACCTGTTGGTCTACCAGTTGGCCGGCGAGCACTATCTCGTCGTCGTGAACGCTGCGAACAATGACAAGGACTGGGCGTGGGTCAACGGCATCCTCCATGGTGAGGTCATGATCGACCCGAACCGTCCGTGGGTCCGTTGGGATGCACCGGCCGACAGCGTCGTGCTCCGCGATCTACGTGTCGATGAGGCCGGCCCGGATGCACGTCACGAGCTAGCCATCCAGGGGCCGCGGTCGAAGGACATCCTCCTCGCGCTAGGGGGCACCGATGCCGACCTCGCCAAGGTCCGCGGACTGCCGTGGGCCGGCGTCACGCAAGTGACGTTGGGTGATTTCGATCTGATCATCAGCCGGACTGGGTACACCGGCGAGCGTACTGCCTACGAGCTCTGGGTACACCCGGACAAGATCGTTGCCCTATGGCACAAGCTGCTGGAGCTGGGCGAACCGCTGGGACTCAAGCCATGCGGCCTGGCGGCTCGGGATAGCCTGCGGATCGAGGCCGGGCTCCCGCTCTATGGTCACGAGATGGCCGGTCCCCTGGATCTCACGATGGCCGAGGCGGGCTTCGGGACCTATCCTAAGCCCTACAAGCCTTTCTTTGTCGGCCGCGAAGCCTACATCGAGCGCGAGGCCAAGCGTGAGGGCCAGGTGGTTCGCTTTGGCGTACCGGAGAAGGGCCAGCCGATGCCGCAGCCACTCGATCCGGTTGTTGACGACAAAGGACGCGTCGTGGGAAGGGTCACCAGCTGCGCTATCGATACTGAGGGCTACCTGATCGGTCAGGCCTTCGTCCGGGAGGACTACCGCACATCGGGCACGAAGCTACAGGTCCTGGTTGCCCCGCGCCGCAAGCCTAAAGCGCACGAAGACCTTGATATCGGTGACCGCGTCCCGTTGCCGGTCGACATCGAAGTTCTCAGCCGCTTCCCGAAATAACCGGCGCCACACAGACAAGCCTTTGAGCTTCTCCTCGTAGACCAAGAGAACTGCGCATCGAGAAGAAGCTCAAAGGCTCTCCATACTTCCGCTTCTTACTTCCTTCTCCCCTATCCCCGATCCCTGCTCCCTTGCTCCCTCCCCGCATCCCGCTACAATCCCTC
>JAFGNI010000697.1 GCA_016927095.1 Anaerolineae bacterium
ACGAAGATATGCTCGTGCGGTAGTACGATGCCCTCTGGCAAATCCTCAATGCTAATGTCACCAAGTGTTGTAATCAGCACAGTCATCGTGTTGCCTCCTACCCGGATGGAGTGCCCTCGTCACAGCCCTATCCAGTGCCAAAGCGATCGCGCATGAACCCGCCAACTCCTAACTTTATTCTAACTAACCTCACTCACGACGCGGCGCACCTTTGGCTGCCTTGTGGCACCTAGAATCAGACCAAAGACCATGCTGTTGAGCAGAACCGCCGCCGCAATCGCCAAGATCATCACTCGGGGGCCAACCGATTCGAACAACTGGCCAATGACCCACGGTATGGTCATCCCTCCGAAGCTGCCTCCGACAAAGAAGTAGCTGGTCACCGTGCCTGTGATCCGGGTGTGACGCTCTGCCAGCGAGAGCGCTGTCGGGAAGATCGAAGCCATCGAAAGACCAGCCCCAAATGTCCCAATCCATATAGCCAGCGCGTGGCCCGGCAAGAGGACCAGCAACAGAACGCTGACCAGACAACCCAGGAGATCGCCGAGCAGAACCTGTCGCGGCGTGAAGCGGGCGGCAAGGGGAATGGAGAATAAGCGCCCCAGTGTCATTGCTCCCCAGAACGCTGACGTCAGGTAGGCCGCGGTCGCAGCGTCTCCCAGCCCCGTCGCTTTCGCATAGGTCGCCACCCACCCGCCGAAGCTGGCCTCCGCACCGACGTAGAGAAAGAAGAAAACTGCGATGAGCGCGACAAGCCTGTTGTTCTGCCGGGGCCGATCCGCTACTGCCTCGCCGTCCGCCGCAACACCGGCAATCGGGGGGCTAGGCAGCCTTGGTAGCAGCAAGACAACCGGAAGCATTAGTGCCGCCAGTGCCCAGTAGGCCCAACGGATGCCACCTGTCAGCGTTACCGCTTGCGCGATGATCACAGGCGACAGGAAGGCACCGACGCCAAAAAAGAAGTGCATCGCGTTCATATACGGGTCGACCTGGTCACGGTGCAACCAGACTAACAACGTGTTCCCACCCACGTCGATGGCGCCCTCAAAGATGCCGATCACGAAAATCAGCGCGACGAGCAGCCATAGAACCGAGACAAAGGGAATCGCAACCAGTAGCGCCGCTGTCAGCAGCAGCATGGTCGCGACCAAGGGATGCCCCTTGACGCGATCGTACAGCCTGCCACCGACGACGGACCCAACGAGATAACCGAGACCTCTGGCGCTCAGGGCATAGCTGATCTGCTGCAGAGCCACACCGACGTTGGCTGCAAGTTCCGTGAGTGTAGGCCCTAGAGACGCGTAGGCCAGGCCAAGGGCTACAAAGGCGGCGAAGTAGCCTCCAGTTGTCCAGTGCCGCAACCTCCTCACTTGTCTGTCTGTCATCGCCATCGTTGCTCTCCCACCTTTTGCGAGTCTCACGTGATGAGGTGTGCTGGCAGATAGTCAGTGCGGTTGATGTAGGCAACAAAGCGCTCCTCACCACTGAAATCCACGCGGGTCATGGATGCGTTGTAAGCGCCAAACCACACGGAACCGTCCGGTGGAGCCGAACCGTTGTCAAACCCTAGAATCGCCCTGAGAAAGAGGTTGAAAAAGCCGCCGTGGCTGACGAAGATCACCTCATCATCTGTCCCGCCGTGCTTAGTCAGGAGCTCAGCCAGCACGCGCCTGGCCCGGGGCACACGCGCCGCCTCTGGCTCAAAGGGACGATTCCACCAGCCGGCCTCAGTGACGTCATGTGTCAGTACAAGCCTGGGATAGTGAGCGGCCAAGTGACCCCTGGTCATACCTGGCTCCGGGTTGTAAGCATCTTCCTCAGGGTCATAAGAGAACATCCCACCCGTCTCGTGCAGATCCAGCCAGGGCAGCAGAGGTAGATCAACAGCCTCGGCTATCTTGTGGCCCGTAGCCACGGCACGATCCATCAGGCTGGTATAGCAGTGAGTGATCTGAAATCGCCCCGTGCTGTCATAGGCTCGGTCTCGCGGAGATACGTCGGTGTGGTGCCGGGCGACGAAGTCTGCCAGGACCTGAGCCTGCTGTTCACCTGCGTCGGTGAGCTCAGGATCCGGCACCCTTCCCTCGGAAGATCCCGTCTCGAGCCATCGCAGGTTGTTAGTCGACTGTCCGTGGCGGATGAAGTAGAGTCGCATGCTTGCCTTTCTTGTGCGAAGAGAGATCATTGACCCACGCGGACCAGCTCAGGATAGGCGCGGATCGGCAACCGGTCACCAGAAGATACCCGTGTTGGCGTTCGCTGTCAACTGAGCTGCAAAGGTCAGTTTATGGTGAAGTTCCGTGTCATCCCTGCAACGACCGGTACGCTTTCTTACCGAATTCTAATTTTTGCCCCTTGACATGACTGGCCGCTAGGGTTAAAATAGTGTTATAATCGTTCTTCCGGACCAGGTCAGTGGATCCCCTCTGATCCACCTGTCAGGGGGCAGCTCTGAGCAGCTAGCTTTCTGAATCAGCCATAGGGGGCGTGTGATGAGAAAACGCACGGTGGGGCAAGCTCTCGTGGAGTTCGCCCTGGTCTTTCCAATCCTGCTCGCCGTCATTCTAGCCATCATCGATGGCGCCTTTGTCTTCCAGGGCTACATAGCTGTGAGCCACGCCGCTCGTGAGGCCGCGCGGTTCGCCGTTGTCTACCAACCCGTGCAGGGCGAGTGCTTGCACCGTACGGCGGCGGGCGGTCCGGTCGCCGAGCCATGGCCCTACTGCCCCAGTGACTGGTATGAGGATCCCAGCGAGAGTGATTCGCATTACCACCAGCGTCGGGTGGCCCTGATCAGGCAGGCAGCCCACGATGCGGCCACGGGTCTTCGCATTGCGGAACCCGTGTGCATTGAGAATGATAACAATGCTTGCATCGAGGCCAATTTCGACAAGCCAGGCATGTTCGGCGTAAGGGTCTGGGGCTTCCAATCCTTCGAGGGCAGCGAAGAGGAGCATATGCCCGGCCTGCCCGGGCTGCCTGTGCGCGTGCAAGTCATCCACAACGTACCCCTGGTGGTCTACGGTGCCTTCTTGCCTGATGCGATGGTCCAGGTATCGAGTTCGGCGTCAATGATCAATGAGGGTATCCAGGTTGGCTTCGGCAATCAGCCGCCGCCGACCTTCTCCCCGCCGGTAGCTGTCGTACCGCCAGATCCCTCAGATCCCCCGCCCACCGAAGAGCCGACGGAGGAGCCAACCGAGGAGCCAACGGCGCCACCAACGCCACCCGCCTACGCAATCTCCCTGACACCCGCAGACGCGACCAATCTTCTGCCCGACGAGCGCGAGCATGCGCTGACGGCGCACGTGACCGATGATGAGGGCCGGAACGTCGCCGGCGCGCGGGTCACTTTCAGGACCGATGCCGGCAGTTTCCAAGCATCTGGGAATGGCAGCGACGTTTTCGTCGGCGACACCGGGTCCGACGGCAAGGCGCGCAGTGTAATCTACGCCAATGAGCCCATCACAGCCAACATACAAGCCTGGCTGGACTATGACTTCGATATGTCTATCGATGGACCGGAGCCGGTGGATACGGCGAGGAAGATCTGGGAGGTCCTGGGCCCATACATAATTGTCTCCAACCACAACCCTGCACCAGAAGAGGTCATCGCCGTTGATGGACGCGACCACCCCGCTGCTGATCCCGTGTCGCTCTGGTGGTGCCCCACCGGTTCACCCACGACCACACTCATCACCGAGGAACTAGCCTCGGGCATCGATGTCGCGGATGGGAGCTTCGAAGACGTCGCTGTGACCGTGCCCACCACAAGCTACGGCACCTATCGCATCGAGTCCCACAGGGATACAGGCTCTGATACCTGCGGCTCTGCCGGCACGCTCATCGCCTGGTCCGCCGATATCGAGATCGCTGTACCTCTGCCGGATCTGGTGGTGACATCCATCGTGACCCCTGGCCTTGAGCTGATGGGGCCGGGATTGCCACTGACGCTCACGATCACCGTTCAGAACCAGGAACCTGTGCCCATTACCACCGGCCCCTTCGACGTTGACGCGTACGTGGATCTGACCGATCCGCCGCAGCGCCAGCAGTTCGGCGAGACTAAGCAGTGGATCACGACCCTGGGGCCCGGAGAGAGCACGGAGATCACCACAACCGTCACGCTGTACGAGGCGACATCCCACACCGTCTGGGTGCAGGTGGACACGACGAACTACGTCGAGGAGGAGGAGCCGGAGGGCGAGGAGAATAACTACGCCGTCATCGAGATTGAGTTCCTGGACTGCATCCCCTTCGAAGACCGCGAGGATGACTTCTCCGCAGGGCTTGACGGCAGCCGGTGGTCCTCCGCAGATATCGGCAACCCCAGTCCAGGCTACACGCAGGTCAGCGGTGGCCGGCTCTTGGTGGGCGCGAACGGCACCAATATCTGGGATCAGAACGACTCCTTCCGCTACGTCTATCAGGCTCCTGTCAGCGGCGACTTCCGGGCAACCGTGCACGTGATACGAGCCGCAGCGGACTCATCAAGCTGGCCGGACTGGCCCAAGACAGGGCTGATGGTGCGAGCCAATACCAGCAGCGGTAGCGCGAACGTCTTTGCCCTCACGTCCAACAGCTATCTGAGTTGGTATGTGCGTGATAGTCAGGGTGACGACACGCGGCGGAACGATGATCCCCGCCCCAGTGCCTATTGGCCGATCTACCTGCGGGTCGAACGGGAGGAAAGCACCTACCGGGGATTCTACTCTCTCAACGGCGACGACTGGAACCAGATGGGCGGGGTCCACACGGTGCCTGCGTTGGACGATGCCTACATCGGTCTGGCAGCTACGTCCTATGGTGCAGGTGTCAAAGAAGCTGTCTTCGATGACTTCGAGCTCTGCCGGCCCACAGGCCTGACCGATGCCGAACGTCCCCCCGGCGACATGCCCTATCCCTATGGCTTGCGGCAATGCACGGAGTTGATCCGCGTCCCAGGCTTTGAGGGCAACCCGGCGACCGTGTTCGAGTACTGGCACGCCGGTGATGACGGTGGCCTCGTGGGCGCCTACCAGAGGACCTCGGCAGAGTTCTATCGTGGCAGTTTTTCGATGCGACTGCACGCTTCGCCAAGCATCATTCCCTGTTCCGCAAACCAACTGCAGCCCTACCTCTACCAGGACATCGAGCTGCCCACCGAGGTGTACAGCCAATCCACGCTCGTCGTCATAGGCCGTTACCTCCCGATGATGAGCATACTCGAGTGCAGCTGGAACGGCACCGCTGACGCTGACGACACCCTGAGCCTGAGTCTGCGGCAGACGGACAACTCAGAGATTGTGGCACCGCAACTCATCGTGAACGGAGATCCGGTGGGAACCTGGAGCGAGGAGATTACGGCTCTGGAGGCAGGGATGGGCGATCCTGCCGACTATGCCGGACAGACGCTCCGCCTTATGTGGGAGGCCTACAACGATGGGGACAACTCAGGCACCTTCTTCTACGTTGATGAGGTCAGTGCCCAGTTGTGCACCGAGTGGGAGCGACCCGATGAAGAAGGCGGTATGGCCACCATCGGCGGTCTCATCACAACCCGTGGTGAGAACAACGTCCCGACGGCGATGCCAGGCACCGATGTCTGGGCCTACAGCCAAGGCACGAACGTCTTGCACACCCGGGCGATACACGACGGCACCTATGGCTTCTACAACGTGACTCCCGGCACCTACGTGATCTACGCGGAGGCGTGGGTCGGTGGTGAGTTGCGCACGGTGTCAACCTCGGTGACGGTCGCTGCCGACGAACGGCGCACCAACGTCAACCTGCTGCTCCAGTAAGGAGGCCTCGCTCTTGCAGACGTCA
>JAFGNI010000698.1 GCA_016927095.1 Anaerolineae bacterium
CAAAGCAGAACGCGAGCGGCTCGGTGAGGTTGCGGGAATAGGCCATGAGCACCCCGACATACAGCGCGTAGGTGCAGGCATACCAGGGCGTGATGTCCCACGCCGCCAACCACCGCGCCAGGAGATAGGTGGTCACCACGATCGCGACCAGGTTGACCAATGGAATCGCCCAGGCAATGGGCAACGCCGTCAGCCCAGAGATGCCTCGCACCAGCACCGGCAGGAGGATCCGCTGTAGGCGATAGGCTGGCGCATCCAGATGCGGCACGGCTGCGCTGCCCAGGGCCGCGATGTAGTAGACGAACTGCCCGTCGTAGCCACGCCTGCCGGCAGGATCAAGGTCGGCGTAGCGCTCGCCCAGCCATGCAAACCAGAGCGGGTCAAAGCCGTGGAGAGACAGCGCGACGAGCGAGAAGACTACGTAGAGCAGCACTACGGCGAGGGCAACTCTGAGCGACGGGTCCTGTAGGAGTCTGAGGCGCCGTTTGAGATCCATTTGGCTTCCTTGCCGGCTAGCGGTGCTCCTAGGTCCCGTCGACATCCCAGGCGAAGACGTGGACGGCAGACGCTCCCCAGGTCTGCTCGGGGATGAAGCGGATGGCGCGGGTGGTGACGTCGACGGGCAGACGGACGAGGCGCTGGTAGTTGTTGTCGACGCGGGTAATGGGGGTCCACTGGCCATCCTCGTCCAGCGCGTCGATGCGGAAGGCACGGACGAGCGTAACGGGCGGCGTAACCGGCGGCATATCGAGCGGATAGCTGGAGGGTTGGTTCTTCTCAGGGCGGTTGAGGTCGCTGTCGAAGGTGAAGCGCAGCTGCGTGACGCGGGCCGGCGCGTCGAAGCGGTACTCAACCCAGGCGCCCAAGCAAGCGGTCCAACCGTTGTCGGCGCCGTCCGCGGGCCGGTCAAGGCCGTTGCGGAGGGACTCAGGATCGCCCTCGGAGGCTACCAGCGTGGCATGCCGCGTCAGTTCGGGAACCGCTCGAGTGTGCCAGGGCAGGTAGCAGTCGTCGTCCATCAGCGTCTGCTGTAGCTCGTCGAGATGCGCCTCATAGACGCCGCGGGGCGTGGTCGATTCGCGGACGGCGATGGCGGCTGCCGTGCCCGCAGCCTGACCAAGCACAGCGCAGGTGGCCATCACGCGGGTGGCGCTCATCGCGGCGTGGGTGACGCTGATGTTCCGCCCGGCGACGAAGAGGTTGGCGATGTTGCGCGAGTAGAGCGCGCGGTAGGGAATACCGAAGGGAGATGGGGCGGGATGGAAGATGGTCGGCTCGCCGTCCCAGGCCATCCCCCCGGGATGGTGGTCATCCATCGTCCAGCCGCCGTAGGCGATCAGGTCCTCAAACCTGCCCTCGGCCCTCACATCGTTCTGCGTCACGATCACGTCACCTTCGTAGCGCCGGCTCTCGCGCTTGCCCGGCAGGAAGCCGACCCAGTCAAGCACCCAGTTGCCAGCGCCGTGGTCACCACGGTTCTTGAGATGATCCCAGACGCCGAAGGCGATCTTGAGCAGCTCGTCACGGATCTCCTCGGTGTCGTGGATGGCGTCCTGCTCCCCACCCAGCTCGATCCACCAAAAGTTGGTGCTCAGCAGATCGTGGCTTCGGTGGGGCAGATCCTCGCAGGTCTCGTAGACGTGTGCCCAAGCCGGCGGGATGAAGGGCTGCAGGCGGTCCGTCTCCCGTGCCTGGATCAGGCAACTCATCCCCATCGTCTTTCGATCAGCCTCCTCCGGCTCGATGTCCTCGTCAAACTCGGATCGCGCCTCGCGGCCCATACGGTAGGCAGCGCCGGTCAACGGCGCCAGAACACTATCACCTGAGCAATCGGCAAAGAGGTCGGCCTCGACGGTGTGCCAGGTCTCCGCCATCGTCTGGTAGCCCGTGACCGAAGCGATGCGCCGGCCGTCGCCGGCGTCGTCCATCTCAACCTTGTTGCAGGCGCAGTTGAGCAGCAGCAGGATGTTCGGCTCAAAGCGCACCTTCTCGTAGAGGACGCTGTCCCAGGTTGAGTAGTTGCGCAGCGGGTTCCGGTAGCGGTTCTCCAGCTCGAACTCCTCGATGAGGCCGGTCTCACGATTGTCGGTGCCGTGGGCGCCGCAGACGTGCATCCTGATCTCCGACGAGGCGTTGCCCCCTAGCACGGGACGGTCCTGCATCAGCGCCACCTTCACGCCGTGTCGCGCCGCAGCGATGGCGGCACACATGCCGGATAGGCCGCCGCCGACGATACAGAAGTCGACTTGATGGGATAGGGTTCTCATTTTTGGCTCCTTTGGGAGACAAGTCGAAAGTCACGAGTCTCGAGTCTCGAGTCTCGGGGAAAGCTTGACTTTCGACTCGAGACTTTCGATTTGGTACGATTCACGATGCACGATTCATAGCCAGTCGAGTGGGTACTCCCCCCATTTGCGGCCGGCTTCGATGAAGCGTATGGTGTTGGCTTGTTGACGTTCGGTCAGGTTGGCGGCGTAAGGGCCGGCAGTCGGCGCGAGGATCAGTCCACCGCCCTGGCCCGCGTCGCGGATCTGACGCTTCACGAGCGCCTCCATCTGATCGGGCGTAAGGCGCTCGAAGTCATCATACTGGACGGTGCCCACAAGACAAACGCGATCGCCAATCCGAGCCTTGGCGTCGGCCAAGGCGCAGTCACCGATGGGTGGCTCCTCGATGGGCTGGATGCCGTCGGCGCCCAGGTCGGCGATGCGCTCCAGGATGCCGCTGATATTGCCGTGGTGGTGGACGATGACGCGCCCGCCGTGGTCGTGGATCATCTCAAAGAGCGGCGCGTCGAAGGGCGTGATCAGTGCGTCGAACGCCTTGGGCGAGCACATCGGCGGCGCCACGAACTCGGTCCCGACGGCGAAGAATACCGGACCGGCGCCGGCGTCCAACGCCTTCTGCCAGAACTCGACGGCCCGCTCGTACATCTCGCGCGTGAAACGCAGCAGCCGCTCGCGCTCGGTCAGCGTCCAAATGGCAAAGTTCTCCGGGTGCGTCAGCCCGTAGGCAACGCCGATGGGCATCCCGATATCAACCATCATCAACCCATCATCGCCCAGCCGGCTCGCTGCCGCGTTGAAGGCGGTCATATCGGGCTCTACCGGCTCGTAAGGGATCGAAAGCACCTTATCGAGGTCGTCGATGTCCTTGCAGAAGTGCTCGGTGCGCGCCCCGGCGGCGTTCTCGGCGTCCTGGCGGTGCTCGGCGGTCAAGTCGCCCTTCGGCGTGTGGAGAATCGTCCGGGTGATCGTCCAGCCGTCGCCTTGCTCGACCATCGTCTCGATCTCGGCTGCGGCGGTATAGTAGGGCGCAGCGGGGATCGACCGACGGTCGAGCCAATCAGTCTGGTGGCGGACGGCATCGATGATGGGCGCGTAGCTGGGGAGACTGTAGACGTCGACATAGTAGCCCAGCCGCTCGCGCGGGTAGAGCATCCAAATGGGGACGCAGTCGGGCTGTTCGCCATTCAGGGCAGCCCAGAGACGCTGCTTGGAGGTCATCGGCATCGTATGACCCCGGCCTTAGGCGGATCGGACGCCTGCATTGCGGGCCAGGGCTGCGAGGCGATGGGCGAAGTGGGCTCGATCGGTCGCGTCCTTAGCAATGGTAAGGATGGGACGACTGGCCTCGGCGCTAGTTGAGTGCTCAGAGGCGAGGACCAGCCGGCTGTGGGCGGCGGCAATCCGGCTGAGTAGGTCCAAGTCGCCAGCCTCGATCGTATGCCAGCGCCCGCGCCGGTTGTCAGTGAGAAGCCAGTCCCGGAGCCGGGCGAGAGCGACCGGATCCTCCGCGATCTCAATGCTGACGCACCGCTGGGTCCACCAGAGGTTGAAGCGCGAGAAGGACGGGCGGCCCTGGGCGTCGACGCCCTCGTGGAGATGGTAGGACCACAGCGCCGCAAGCCCCGACGCAAGGCCCCGTCCCTCGGATTGGACCTGGCGGGGCGTCTCGCGGTCGAAGGTGTCCTCGTACCAGAGCTGCCGGCGGGCGTCGGAGACGGGGCAAATGCACCTTCGCTGTTGACGCACACGGCCACTCGTCACTCTGTCCAGTTCTCGATCTGAAGTCCGGGTACTCGCGAGAACTCACGTACGTTGTTCGTGACCAGGACAACGCCGAGGCTCAAGGCGTGACTAGCAATCAGCGTGTCCAGCGAACCGATCGGCGTTCCCCTTCGCTCCAGATACGCGCGAACGTGACCATAGGTGGCGGCTGCGTCGGCGTCAAAGAGCGCGATCTCTAGCGGCGCGGTGAACTGCTCCAATGCAGCATGGTTGCGGTCGGTATACTGGCTCTTCCGAACACCGTAGGAAAGCTCTGCCAACGTGATCGACGAGATACCAATGTCGCCCACGCGGTGCGCCGTGAAGGCCTCTAACACCTCGTGAGGCTGCTCCTTGATCAGGTAGATGCAGATATTTGTGTCGAGGAGGTACCTCATTCGAACACATCCTCACGGGCCTGCACCTCCGGCTGCTCACGCGTTGACAGGTAGTCTTCGCTGAATTGGTCGAGGCTGTCAAAGAGGGTCTCCCAAGAATACGTCGACGGAATCAGCAAAACGGCGTGGCCGACTCGCTTGATGAAGACCTCGTCTCCTTCGAACCGATATTCCTTCGGCAGTCGCACAGCCTGACTGCGTCCATTCATGAATAGCTTCGCCGTATCCATCGTACACCTCCCGAATACTGATATATACTAGTAGTATATATCAACCAACGACCATGTCAATCGCTGGCATCAGTGAGCTCGAAGTAGGTCAAGGGCATATGTCCGGCAGTCAGCTCGATCTCGGGATGGGCGGCAGCCCAGGCCAATAGGGGGAGCGCATGCGGGCCCATGACGAGGCGGATCGCCCAGTCCGGAAAGCCGGTCGCGAGACCGGGGGACGCAGCGTCGCCGGCGTGGAAGTGCCAGCCGCGTTCGGTCCGGATGGCCACGCCGCAGTGACCGCGAGTGTGGCCAAAGAGCGGCACGAGCCACATCTCGGGCCGGAACGGCAGGCGGATGGCGTCGAAGTCGTACCACCGGCCATTCGTATCAGCGTAGGTGACGATCTGCGGCCGGTGCGCGAGGTGACGACGGACGTAGCCGAGGTCGAGCCACCTGCGACGGGGCCCGAGGAAGGCGTCGAGCTCACGTTGGTGGACGTGCACGGTGGCGTGAGGAAAATCGAGCAGGCCGCCGCAGTGATCGAAGTGCATGTGCGTGAGCACGATATGACGGACATCTTCCGGCTGGAAACCGATCTGTGCGACCTGGTGCACCGCCATCTCCTCGGGCTTGAGCGGCAGGATCGTGACAACGCGGAAAGCGCGCAGGATGGCGGTGCGATGGACGTAGTCGTCGCGCCCCAGGCCGGTATCCACCAACACAAGCCCGGCGTCGGTCTCCACCAGCAGGCAAAGGGCGCCAGTGCGCAGGCTGGCCGGCACGCGGGCGTTGCACGTCATGCAGTTGAGGCGATGGATCCTCATCGACTGTCTATTTTGGCATCAGGTATCCCACCGGTCGACACTTGCCCGGACCGGGCGGACGGCGTGCGGAGGATGGGCTCGCAAGCCGGCCCCTGGCCGGTCAGCCGCGCCCAGAGCGGGAGCGAGCCCGGCGGTGCCGTCGACATCGCCGCCGATACCGGTATCGAGGCGGATCCGGGTCATCGCGAAGCTTGCGCGTCAGCCGCGGCGGTTCGCGCTCAACACGGCGTTCAGATAACCGAGCGACTCGGCGGCGATCATCGCACTGCGGCTGACGGGATACTGCGAAGCGCCGATGATCTCCAGATTGATGGGACCATCATAGCCGGCATCGGTCAGGACTTTGCAGTATGCAAAGAGATCAATCTCGCCTCTGCCGCAAGCTTGCTCCTCGGCCTTTCCGGGAGCGGGGCCGGGGCCGGAGTCACGGATGTGGACGTGGCGGACGCGGGAGACAACCTTCCGAAGTGCCTCGTGGGGCAGCTCGCCGCCGCGGTAGATATGGCTGGGATCCATGTCGATACCAAACCCAGGGGACGCTATCTCTGCCATTGCCTTCAGCGTCGTCGCCGTATCGTTGATGGAAGTGCCGATGTGGGCCTTGACGCACAGGCAGACCCCGTGGGCCTCGGCCTCCTCGGCGAGGGCAGCAAGTCGTGCGATACATGCATCGAGGTCGGCTGGCACACCGCTCTTCCCTGAAGGACCGACATTGATGCTGGAGATGCCCAGGGCCTCTCCAGCTTCGAAGGCCTGCCGCACCCGGACCTCGTCTAGCGGGCCAACCTCCATCGCCGAGACCGGCAGCTCGAATTCGTCGCGCAGGTTACGGATCAGCGGCGCATCCGCGCGCCAGCTGGCGAGGTGCAGATGTTCACCAAGGGGATCACCAAAGGCACCAAAGCCATCGAGCGCCGAGATCTCCAGGGCGTCGTAGCCCGCCCACTTGATATGTTGAAAAGCCGTCCGCAGATCGTGGCCGCCAAAAAGCACGGAGTTCACACCAAGCTGTAGCACGCTACCTCCTTAAGGTTCTGGGGAACCTAACAGAAAGACGGCTCGCGCAGAAGCGTGAGGTCCGCAAAGGGAAAGTGG
>JAFGNI010000699.1 GCA_016927095.1 Anaerolineae bacterium
CACTGGGAGGAGTCCAACTACGACTGGTGGGCAATGAACACTGACACACGCTCCACAGCCATCGTTCTGGACACGCTGGCGAAACTGGATCCGAACAATGCGCTGATCCCGAACGTCGTGCGCTGGCTGATGGTCGCACGCGAGGTCGGCATCTGGGAGACGACGCAAGAGACGGCTTGGGCGCTCATCGCGCTGACCGACTGGATGGTCGAAACAGGAGAACTTGACGCGGACTATGAATTCGGCCTCTACCTGAATGACGAGCAGATGGCCCAGGGCGTGGCGACACGGGAGACGGTGGGAGAAAGCGTCAAGACGGTCGTTCCCATTGACCAACTGGCAGCTGACATGACCAATGCGCTCACGATAGCAAGAACCGATGGTGAGGGCCGGCTCTACTACACCGCCCACCTGCAGGTCTATCTACCGGTCGAGTCCATCGATCCCGAGGACAGAGGATTTGTCGTCCAACGCCGCTATACTCTAGCGAGCTGTGAGGCAGAGGACCGCAGGGCGTGCCCCGAGGTCCAGGAGATCCAGGTCGGGGACGTGGTGCGCGTCGATCTCACCATCATCTCTCCCTATGACCGGTACTACGTCGTCGTCGAGGACCCGCTCCCCGCCGGTGGCGAGGCTGTGGACACTGGCTTAGCGACCACCAGTATGCTGGCGATGGATCCGGAGTTGCGGCGTGAAGATTCCCGCTACTGGTGGTGGTGGAACTGGTACAGCCGCAGCGAGATGCGAGACGAGAAGGTGGTCCTGTTTGCCGACTACTTGGCGGCAGGCACCTACGAGTACAGCTACACTTTCCGGGCAACGCTCCCAGGCGACTACCACGTCATCCCCACCATCGCCAGCGAGTTCTACTTCCCCGAGGTCTTCGGGCGCAGCGCCGGACGGCTGTTGACTATCGCACCGTAACCAAAGCCCACCCACCGCTTGACGCGATGGCGTGAGCGGCATCCGCGGGCGAAAAGAGCCCCCGAGCACCTTGTCCTTCAAGGACGGGACGCTCGGGGGCCTTCGTTCATAGCAACCCACCTGACCTTCTGGCACGTGATCATGCCAGTCATGAAGAAGACGCAAATCCTGGTAATAGCCGGGCATATGTACTATACTAGACCTAGGCGAAGGACGCACCCCTACCTCAACAAGGAGAGAACGATGACCGCGATCAAGGAGATGGTTGAGTACATCGCCAAGAGTCTAGCCGACAAGCCCGATGCTGTCCAAATCTCAGAATCTGTCGGAGAGACCGTCATTATGATCGAGATGAATGTTGCGTCCGAAGATATGGGCAGGATGATCGGCAAGAAGGGGCGGACCATCAACGCGATACGCTCACTTGCCAGAATCCTCGGGGCAAAGATGGAAATGAAGGTCAGCGTGGAAATCGTGTAGCCGCCGCAGCAGCTCGGGCTGACCCTTACAGGCGAGGCCTACGAAGCCCCCTCGTTACAGAGCATAACGAGGGGGTTCTCTGTTGTGTGCTTACAGCATAACCTTGGGTTGGTACTCGCCCCAGACGTCCCTCAGTACCCCACAGATCTCCCCAAGCGTGCAGTCCGCCTCCACCGCGGCGATGAAAAGCGGCATCAGCGGCGTCCCCGGCGAGCGCGCCGCGCTCGAGATCTGGTCCAGCATAGCCGAGACGCGCGTCTGATCTCTGCCCCGCCGGAGCTCAGCCAGCCGCTCTCGCTGCTGCTGTTCTACTGCCGGATCCACCTTGAGCTGGGTGATCTCCACCTCATCCTCCTCTTCCTGGAACTCGTTGAGGCCCACGATCACCTGCGCCTTCCGCTCGATGGCCAACTGCGCCTGGTAGGCTGACTCCGCGATCTCGGCCTGCATGTATCCCTGCTCCACCGCAGCGGGCGCCCCCCCAAGATCATCGATGGTGGCGATGTAGCCGTTGGCGCGCTGTTCGATCTCATTCGTGAGATATTCGAGATGGTAAGAGCCGGCGAGGGGGTCAATGACATCGGCAACGCCTGACTCGTAGGCGATGATCTGTTGCGTGCGCAGCGCAACGCGCACGCTCTCCTCTGTTGGCAACCAGAGAGCCTCGTCCATCGAGTTTGTGTGGAGCGACTGCGTCCCCCCCAGCACCGCAGCCAGCGCTTGCAGCGTGACACGGATGACGTTGTTCATCGGCTGCTGCGCCGTCAACGTGGAGCCCGCCGTCTGGGTATGGAATCGTAGCCGCCATGAGCGATGGTCTTGAGCCCCAAAGCGCTCGCGCATGATGCGCGCCCACATGCGCCGCGCTGCCCGGAACTTGGCCACCTCCTCCAGGAAATTGTTGTGGGCATTGAAGAAGAAGGATAGCCGCGGGGCGAAGTCATCGATATCGAGCCCGGCATCCAGCGCCGCCTGGACGTAGGCAATACCATTGGCCAACGTGAAGGCCACCTCCTGTACAGCCGTGCTACCAGCCTCTCGGATATGGTAGCCGCTGATACTGATGGGGTTCCACTGCGGCACTTCGTTGGCACCATAGCGGAAAGTATCGGTGATCAGTCGCATCGAGGGACGCGGCGGGAAGATGTAGGTACCCCGGGCGACATACTCTTTGAGGATATCGTTCTGGATCGTCCCGCGCAGGGCTTTCGGGGCAACGCCCTGTGACTTGGCAACGGCAATATACATCGCCCACAGCACAGCCGCAGGCGCGTTGATGGTCATCGACGTGCTGACCTTGCCCAAGGGAATCTCGCGGAAAAGCTGGCGCATGTCCTCCAGAGAACTGATCGACACCCCGACCCGCCCCACCTCCCCGATGGACAGCTCGTCATCGGCGTCGTAGCCCAACTGCGTGGGCAGGTCAAAAGCGACAGAGAGACCCGTCTGGCCTTGCTCCAGCAGGTAGCGGTAGCGAGCGTTGGACTCCTCCGCCGAGGCATAGCCGGCGTACTGCCGCATCGTCCAGAACCGGCCCCGGTACATCGTGGGTTGGACACCCCGAGTGAAAGGATACTGACCCGGGAAACCGATATCCTCCACGAAATCCAGCGTCAGATCGACCGGCGTCTCCACGGCTTGCAGTGGGATGCCGGAGGTCGTCTCGAAGTGCGCCTGGCGCTCAGGGTATCGCGCGATAGCTTTCTCATAGGTAGACGCGCGCCATGCTTCCGCTTCCCGCAGAATCTCCTCGCGATCCTCTCCCATACTTGCACTCTCCTTATACCCGGCGACGTGCCGAACTCCGACGGCAGACGAGCAGCTCAGACGAGCTTCTTGAGCTCCTCCAGCATCTCCGCCAACAAGTCAAAGCCGCTCTGCCAGAAGTCAGCTGAGGTCATGTCAAAACCCGCTTCCCGAATGATGTGGTCAGGGCTGGCGGATCCACCGTAGGCCAGGATCCGGCGATAATCAGGCTCGAACGCGGCCCCGATCTCTTTATACTTGCGGTAGAGCGCCAGCACAAGCAGGTTGCCAAAGGCATAGGCGTAGCAGTAGAAAGGCGTGTGGTAGATGTGCGGAATCGCCGTCCACTCCAGAGCGAAGTCGTCGCTCACGCGGACGGCATCGCCAAACTGCTCCCTCAGGTTCTCAAGGTACCGGGCGTGCAGGTCATTGGGCGTTGCATTAGCCAGAATCATGTCGTGCGCCGTGATCTCGAAGAGCACGAAATACCCCTGGCGAATGATCGTTGCATAGGCGTCGTCGAGGAAGGTACCCAATAAGGTGCGCCGAACCGACGTATCCTGCTCCTCGGCAAGCAGCTTGTCGGTGAGCAGCATCTCACCAAAGACCGAAGCCGTCTCCGCCATCGGGAGCGCCGAGTGGAACGTCAATACCGAATGGTCTTCCGCCATCATCGCGTGCACCGCGTGGCCTAGTTCGTGCGCCAACGTGGACACGTCGCGGATCTTGCCGGTGTAGTTGGCCAACACCCAGGGCGTCATGGTGGGCAGGACCCCATAGCAGTAGGCGCCGCTCATCTTCCGAGGTCGTATCTGAGCATCAAGATGGCGCTCCTCAAGGACACGCATCGCGCGATCCGCTAACTCGGGCGAGAACGCCCGATAGCTCTCGTCGACGATACGGACCGCATCGGCAAAGGCGTAGGTCTTTTCTGACTCGGACAACGGGGCATAGAGATCATAGCGGCGCAGCTGTTCGAGACCCAGAATCTCAGCTTTCAGCCTGAAGAAGTCCTGGAAGAGCCCCACGTTCTCGCGAATGACACTGAGCAGGATCTCGACGACGGCATCCGGCAGATCGTTGGAGAGGTTGCGCACGCTGATAGGGCTGCTGAATCCCCGGATCTTGAGCTGCTCCTCACTCCAGTCACGGACGCGCGCTGCGTAGATCTCGGAGAGCACATCCTTCTCGCCGTCATAGACGCGATAGAGCTCCTGATAGGCCGCCGCTCGCAGGTCCGGCGAGGGATCAGACACATAGGACATCAGCTCGCCGCGGGTCATCACGCGCTCCTCGCCGTCCACGACTAGATGGAACGCCAGTCCCATCGTGATCATATCGTAGATCGTGAGCACACTGTTTATGCCGTTGACATCCTTGACATTGATGATGCGCTCTTCGGGCTCGGTCAAGGTGTAGGGCTTGAAACGTCGCAAACTCTCCAGGTAGTAGCGCGCGTCACCAGACACCGCTAGAAGGCGATCAGCCATAGCCTCGTCGAGTTGCCGCCACCAAAGCGTAAAGAAGAGTGTCCGGTTCTCGAGATTCGCCGCGAACTGATTGGCCCGCGCCCGGAAGGCGAGAGCGGCCTGGTCAGCCGTGTCTTCGGAAAACCAGAGGTAACTGTAGGCCGCAAGCTTGGACACGTCGGCATAGAGCGTTTCATAGCTTCTGAGGATCTCCTCAAAGGTGGCCTCCGGAAGATCCGGGGAAAGCGCCCCACGGTATGTCTCAAAGATAGCGAGGCGCCCTTCAACTTCGGCGAGCGTCTCTTCGATCGCCGGCGTGCCGGCGTCAGGAAGAAGATCGCTCAAGTCCCATCGTTCTGGTTCCATGTTCAGGTTTCCTCCTTCATCAGGCGTCACCGTCGCGGGGATAGCTCAGCGTGACCTGCGCTTCGTCCCGCGTGCAGGCAGGCTTGTCAACACAAAGACAACGGCCAAAAACAGCAGGCTCAACAGAAGATCTCGGAGCCACAGCCGGCGAGCGTGCGTCGAGACATCGCCGAAAACGTGGATAAGCCATACCGTGGCCTGGTAGGCGATCGCGCCGGCGCGTATGAGCCAACGTGCCCGATCCAGACGCCGCAGTGCCACGATGCCACAGGCCAGAAGGGCCAGACCCCAGGCCAAGTAGACCACGCCGAGAAGCCAGAAAGGCCAGCTCGTCGTGTCTGCCAACACAGGATGGACCGCAAAGGCCAAGATACCGCGGGCTACGTTGGCGATTCCTAGAGCCGCATATAGGACCAGCAGGAGCCACGATCCAATCACCCTACCCTCCCGGATTTGCCCCAGATCTCAAGTACCTAGTCTGCGCGTGGAGAAGAAGACATAGGCACCGGGGTCAGCCAGGGGCTCTTCGTAGAAGCGCTTCAGCAGCAGTTCGGTGACCCGCAAGTTCCACGCGCTTGGCACCAACAACCATCGCCCAGAGAGCCTCCTAGCCAAAACACTGGGTAACCCTAGCGGATGTCCCCACTCTAACGCAGCCAGGGCACCAGCCGAGAAATAGGGCCACCATTGCACCACAGCGAGGCCCACAGCTGCCAAGTGCTCAGCCCAAGTCTCCGGCTCGAAGTAGTAGTGATGTCGCGATATCTTGTCGAAGAACCGCCGGTAACGCTCTGCCAAAGAGGTCAGACCGACCCGGTCCAGGGCCCTGGCGACCGACAGGAAGTGCCGGAAATTGGGGCCCGGCACCGCGAAGTGAAACCAGCCGCCGGGCTTCAAGACACGCGAAACCTCAACTAAGACCGGATCAACCTGCGGGATATGCTCCAACACGGAGTTGCTGACAACCGTCCGAAACACAGCATCTGGAAAGGGCATCGCCGCACCGTCGGCGTGTGTAAGCCAGCGGTGACCGCGGCGCGACGCAGCCTCGGACAGAGGTCGCCACCAGGGATCAAGGCCAACATCCAGAGGTGACAGGAACGTAGCCTCGGCAAAGTCCCCGTCACCACAGCCCAGATCCAAAACCGGTCCAGGCATGGGCAGATCCTGGTAGAAATCGGCCTCTACGGCGCGAAGCAGCGCACGAAAAGCCGGCAACTGCTGCAACTGCCGGCTGAAGTTGGCGGGACGTTTGGTGATGTCGGGCGATGACGGTTGCATAGCTCAACTACCGGCACGCGTCATGGTCGCAGATGAGGGCACAGGTCTTGCTGCTCGAAGACGGGGTTGGCGTAGCCGAAGCCGTACAGGAAGTCCACGATCGTCTGTGCAGCCTCAACATCGACGGCATAGACGCAGGCGCTCGATACCTCGCCATCTCGCTGGTACGCTCGCCAGAAGCGCTCCGCCAGGGTCTTCACAGCCTCTCGGACCGCCAGCGGCTGCGGTGATGCCATCAGCGCTGCGTAACTAGATTCAGCCGCCGCGTCGTCCCCGCCGGAGGCATTCAAGATCACCAGACGCCACTGCCCAAGAGCCTTGAGACCATCGTGCTCTTCCTCCGGACTGGAGGCGGCGCCCCAAGCCGTCAACACTTCATCCTGAACGACACGCTGGTAGAGCGCTACAGCGCTCACCATATCGCCGGCAGCAAAAGCAAGGTCGCCATCGACGAGGGCATGATAGCGATAGGTGGGCGGCGCTGTCGTCTCGGCGGTCACCGTGATAAAGTCGCCGGTCCAGCTAAGCGTTGTCGTTACGGGACGCTGCGGGCCGGCGCCCACGGAGCCGATGCCGCCACTGACCACGATGAGGTCGTCCCCCTCGATGTGGAAATCGGGGTAAGGAAACTGCAGCGCAGCGTCAATTTGGCTGACGAAGTCATCACCACCCCACGACCAGACATAGGGCGTGTGCCAACAGGTGTGCGCGCCGCAGGAGAAGTCGGAAAAGACGAGGTCAGCCACGCCATCACCATTGAGGTCTTCCAGTGCGATGAGGTTGAGGCTGTACCACTCGGCCGGCTCGTATCTATAGAGTTGCACCACGTCGCCATCCTGGCAGGTGAAGACCACCATATGGCCTTCGGGCGTTATCTGTTGGGACAGCGGATCCACCAACGTCACGACGATCTCTGGCGTTCCGTTGCCAGTCAAGTCCCCGATCAGGAGCATCTCCTGATCGCCAAGGGGAATCCGCTGGGCATCCCCACCCTGATCCAGATAGGTCTCGATTGCGGCGGTGTTGTCCTCAATGCTATCGGTCAGCGTCGGAGGCCGCAGATCTTGTGATGCAGGACACGCAGCGGGCGTCGGCGAGGGATTGGGCGTCATCGTGACGGTGGGGGGCACCGGCGTAGCTGTGGTGGTAGGGTCGGGCAAGGTGGCAGGGACGGACTCTCGCGTCGGCGCCACCAGCTCCAGCAAGCCACACCCCAAGGTCACCAACAACAGCACGAGTCCCAACCCCACACGAGCCTTCATCCGCTCAGACCTCCTCGCAAGTCACGATCTCCGTATCCCCACATAGGAACCAGGTCCGTAGTATAGCTGGCCCATGCGCAATCGCAACCTGGCGCATGCCAAATTGCCCAGCTGGGAAACCTGTTTATAATAGGAGTAGAAGATCACAGTCAGGAGAATCTAACAGCATGGAC